>NZ_WKZG01000006.1:0-146460 GCF_009679665.1 Faecalibacterium sp. BIOML-A4
TACACCAAGTGGTGCGAGGATAATCTGGAATCGCCTGTTCCGCAAAAGAAGTTCAGCCAGTTCCTGCTGAAAAATGCGGGGAAGTATGGCCTGACCTTTTCCAAGCACATCGAGGGAAAGTACCGCGGCTTCCGGGGCGTATGCGTCCACCCCGCCTTTGCTGCGGCATAAAACACACAAAAAGTGAAATTCTCCCGCCCCACGCGCCCCAAATCAGTGGTTTCGACTTGTTATCGCTGTTTTCCTAGGGCGCGTGTCCGCCCTTTTGGGCGGATACAGGGCGGCAACACGCCCTTCGGGGCGGGAGAGAAGGCAAGATGCGCCCCAAAAGGGCGCATACAATTCAGCCATGCGCCCTGTAAAATCAACACAGAAAGGTACTTTTGTGTGGTTTGGGGCGCGTGGGGCGCGTAAATTCAAGTTCTCGCACTTTTTTAGGCTGCTGCTTCGGGTCAGGAGCGGCAGGCCCTTACATATTTACCAGCCCACAGGGTGCAGCTCAACCGGAGCTGCACCGGGTCTGGAGAAGTGCAAAGGAGACATGCCTATGACGAATGTCCGCAAAAATCCCGCTAAACTGACCCGTGAGGACTTGAAAATCGCGCCCGAATCCCCTACAATGGAATTGTCCGAAACCCCTGCCGTAGAACCTTCTGACCAGACCAGCAAAACCGTCCGACACGCCCCGCTCGTTTACCGGGTGGAGGAGATCGCCCAACTGTTGGCGATCTCCAACCGTGCTGCGTACAATCTGTGCAACACCACGAAAGACTTCAAGGTGATCCGCCTCGGTACCAGCATCCGGGTAAGCAAGCAGAGCTTTGACGATTGGTTTGCTGCGGTCTGAGGGAGGGAATATCTATGGCATCTATTCTCAGGCGCGGAGATTCCTACTCCGTTCGTTTCAAATACAAAGACCATGCTGGCCGGATCTGTGAAGGCTGGGAGAGTTTCAAAACCAAGAAGGAAGCGCAAGACCGCAAGATCTCGGTAGAGAAAGAACTCTTGGACGGTACGTTCCTCATACCCGATGCAATGACGGTAGCGGAAATGCTGTACAAGTGGCTCCCCATCCAGTCCAGCAAGCACAAGTGGGCACCCAAAACCTACACCCACACGGTAGCCATGATTCAGAATCTTGTCGTGCCCTATCTCGGCAAGAAGCAGATTCAGAAGGTTCAGACGTATGACCTCGAACAGTTTTACGCCACGCTGAGCCGGACACCGCGCGGACTGTATAAGCAGGGTGTCAAGCAAACGCTCACCGACAAACAGAAGCGGCAGTTTCTGACGGGTGCTTCCATCCGGGAAGTCCACGCCATGCTCAAGACTGCTTTTTCCTATGCCGTTGAGTGGGGTCTGCTCCTCAAGTCACCGATTCCGAGAGAAGCCCCGAAATCGACCTCGGAAGAACGTGCCATCTGGGACGAAAAGACCATGCTTGCTGCGTTGCAGACCATGACCGACCCTACGCTCCACCTTGCTGTTCATCTGAGCATGATTCTCTCGCTGCGTGTCGGAGAGATCCTTGGCTTGCAGCCGGGAGACATCGACTTCGATGCAGCGGATGGACGTGGGACCATCACGGTCGGCAGGAGCTTACAGCGCACCGAAAAGGCTGCACTGGAAAAGACCGACCCGAATCAGATCTACCACATCTTCCCCGACCAGCGTGAGGGCAGCAGCTCCGCACTGGTGCTGAAGAAGCCGAAAACCAAGAAATCCAGCCGCACCCTTTATCTGACGAGACCCTTGAAAGAGGAACTGCTGGCTTGGCTGGAAAAGCTCCGTCAGGACGAGCTTGCCATGGATGGCAGATATCGCAACTGTGGCCAGCTCTTCCGCCTGCCCAACGGTATGCCTGTTGCCCCGGAAGCCCTTTCTAAATGGTACCGCACTTGGCGTGCAGAGCACCCGGAGTTTGAGAAGATCGTGTTCCACGGTCTGCGCCACTCCAGTGCCACTTACCAGTTGATTGAATCCGGCGGCAACATCAAGGCCGTGCAGGGCAACACCGGCCACGCCACCACGGGCATCCTGATGGACACCTACGCCCACACGCAGGACAAGCCCCGGTTGGAGCTGGCTGAGAAGCTGGAAGCAGACTTCTATTCACAGGACATCAGCTCCCCCAAATCCGGCTCTGTGCCGGTAAAAGAAAATCTGCCGGACAGCATCCAGATCACCCCGGAAGGGCTGCTGAAAGTTGTCCGACAGATGAACCCCGAGCAGCGGCGTGAGTTCACCCGCCTGCTGTTCGCCTGAAAAAAGTATGGAAAAAACGCTCACGATGCACAGAATGCAGACAATGCAAGGAAAAACACGGCTTTCCCGCCGGTGTGCAAAAAGTGTGCAAAAGTGTGCAGAGCCCCAGAAAAAGGAAAATCCCACGAGGAATCTTACGATTCTTCGTGGGATTTTGGTGCGCTCGAGGGAACTCGAATCCCTGGCCCTCTGATTAAAAGTCAGATGCTCTACCGGCTGAGCTACGAGCGCATATTTCCGCAGTGAACATACTGCCGAATAATATTACCACAACTTGCGCAAAAATGCAAGGGTTCCCGGGCAAAAAGGCGCAAAAAGCTCCTGCATCGGTGTGGGCTTCCGCTTTTCATCCGCGCAGCAGATCGAAGATGCTCCGGTGTCGGCAGCGGAAGGGGCTTCATCCCGATAACTTCCTCTTTACAAACCCGGCAAGAATCGTTACAATCAAATCAAATCCGTCTGCAGTGCGCTGCGTTTTACTGCCCGGCAGTGTGCGCCCCGCCGCGCTGCACCCGCAAACTTTTTCCCGGCTTTGGCATTCTGCCGGGCCGCGCCGATACGTTTTTTGCAGGAGGTTTTTCCTATGAAGATCACTCGCCGTACTGTTCTTCGCCTGACCGGTGCCGCTGCCGCTTCGCTGGCGCTTTCCAGCTGCAGTGCTTCCGGCAGTGCCATTCTGGGCAGCAATTTTTCCAGCTGGCTCCAGCAGACACTGGGCATCAGTTCTTCCGGCGCAGCTTCTTCTGCTGCATCCTCGGAGACCATGGTTGCTTCCTCGCTGGCAGCAGGCGAGCAGCCCGCTGCCAGTCTTGCCGCACTGCCCGCTTACGATGCCGACCCGCTGACCGGTGAGGCCAAGCGCAGCAATGGCCGTATCGTGGGCGTGATGGTGAACAACATCTCCAACACCTCCCGTCAGAACGCCCGTCCGCAGCGCGGTCTTTCCTCTGCCGATCTGCTGATCGAGTGCAAGGTGGAGGGCGGCATCACCCGCTTCTGCGCGGTGTTCCACGATGCCGACTCCATCCCGGAGATCGGCCCGCTGCGCTCTGGCCGCGACCAGTTCCTGCAGCTGCTGATGCCCTATCAGGCGCTGTACTACCACGACGGTGAGAGCGCCGCCTGCACCAAATTCATCAGCGTATACAACTATTCCGGCCTGAACATCGGCGGCAAGAGCTACTTTAATACTCCCACCCATCCGCATGTGGCTCACCGCGACAGCCGGGGCCGGGATGTGGCCTATGAACACACCGAGTTCACCTCCGGCAAGGAGATCCGGCAGGCCGCTTCCAATGCGGGCATCGGCCTGAAATACGATTACGACACCACCTTCTTCCGCTTTGCGGACTACCGCACCGGCGAGGAGAATGCCATGCAGGGTGCAGCATCCGGCAGGACGGTCAGCATCACCCACTCGGACCACTACAAGACCAGCTTCCGCTATGATCCGCAGTCCCGCACCTATAAAATGCAGATGTACAGCCGCATCTCCGGCAAGTTTGAAAACACCGTGGACGAGCTGAACGCAAAGCAGCTGAGCTTTGACAACCTGCTGGTCTGCTTTGCTCCCATCGAGCGCTATTCCGGCGACTCCGGCGATGTGCAGCAGGTAAGCTACATCTCCGGCGGCGATGCCTATTATTTCAGCCGCGGCGCTGTACAGCATGGCCGCTGGGAAAAGGCTTCGCCTGAGCATCCGCTGCGGGTCTACGACAAGACCGGTGCGCAGATGCTTTTCAACCGCGGCAAGACCTATCTTGCCATCGTGGACGACGACGAGTGGTCCAACTTCAGCTATCAGTAACGAGGGAACCGCATGAAACGCATCTGGAATCTGGCCCTTGGCACGGCGGTGCTGTGCACAGCCCTGCTGTGCGGGTGTGCGCTGTCCGGCACCACTGCCCCGGACAGTGCAGCGCCCACCGACCCGCTGACCGGGCAGGAGCTGCAGTATCCCGGCGAACGCACCGCCGCCGTGGTGATCGACAACGCCGCTTCCAGCACCACACAGTGGGGTATTGGCAGCGCATCGGTGGTGCTGGAAGCCCTGACCGAGAGCGGCCAGCCCACCAGCCTGTGCTTGGCTTATCCTTCGGTATCGGCCATGCCAACCGTCGGCCCAGTGACCCTTGGGCAGGACCTTTACTGGCGGCTGCTCAGCGGGCAGGAAGTACTGCCCATCCAGCGGGGTGCAGGGCAGTTTGCCCGCAACTATCTGGATTATTATAACCTGCGGGCCGTGGACGCGCTGGAAGTGGGCCGCAACGCCTTTTCCTGCGATGATGTCTGGAGCGGCGCGCCGCTGTGGCATACCAGCGGCGGGGAGGTTGCTTCCGTGCTGGGCAGCCTGAACCTTTCCGGCGCATTGGGCGACCATGGCAGCAGCGCTTCCTCCTCGGCCAGCACTGCCGAGGACAGTTCTGCCATTTCCGCTCTGCCCGCCCTGCTGCCGCAGGCCAAAGAGCCCCGTCTGCCGGAGCCCGGTTCCCGGGATGCCGAACAGGTGCAGATCAACTTTGCGCCCCAAAGCACCACCGGCTTTGCCTACGATGCGGCCAGCGGCACCTACGGGATGCTCCGTGCCGACGGCACCGCCCAGCTGGATGCCAACACCGGCGCGCAGGCGCAATTCGACAATCTGCTGGTCCTTTACTCCGCTTCCAGCCTGCGGGACGACGGCACCACGCTGGACTACGACCTGTCCCTTGGCGGCGGTGTCTGGCTGAACGGCAGCCAGCTGTGGCACATCACATGGACGCAGGGCACAGACTCCACCTTTGCCTTTTATGATGCCGACGGCAGGCCGCTGAGCATCCGCACCGGACACAGCTACATTGCGCTGGTCTCCAGCGTGACCGGGCAGGAGCTGACGGTATTGGATTCCGCCGGGCAGAATGTGCTGAATTGACAAGACAAAAAAAGACCATCTGAGGCATTTTTAACTGTATCTCAGATGGTCTTTTATTACGTTCAGGAACTCCTTCCGTCATGGAGGGAGGCTTTGGCAATACGGCCAAGTTTTCCTTTTCGCCAGAGGCTCCCTCTCCGAGGGAGCTGTCGAGCGTATGCGAGACTGAAGGAGTTACAGATCCACCACGCTGCCGACCTCGGCAGGAGAGGTGGGCACCACGCCCAGCACGGCGCGGTCAGTGCTGCGGTTGACCGTAAAGGTCACGCTGCGGCCCGCCGCGAAATCCGGGTGATAGGTCAGTTCCAGCGTCTGCCAGTTGTCCGGCACTGCGCAGAAGCAGTGCAGCAGCGCGCCGCGGCC
This sequence comes from Faecalibacterium sp. BIOML-A4, assembly GCF_009679665.1. Taxonomy (NCBI): domain Bacteria; kingdom Bacillati; phylum Bacillota; class Clostridia; order Eubacteriales; family Oscillospiraceae; genus Faecalibacterium; species Faecalibacterium sp. BIOML-A4. Next base: position 5,540 of record NZ_WKZG01000006.1, read on the forward strand.
TGCCGTCAGGTTCAGGGTGAACACCGAAGCATCCGCCGCGTTCTCGCCGTAGAGCGGCGCAGCAAAGCTGCCGCAGCGCACCGGCTTGCCATCGCACACAGCGGTAACGCCGGTGCCCATACTGTACAGCTCACCAAGCGTGCACACCTCACGGCTCTGCAGATAGCTTGCGCCCACCGGCAGGGTGGATGCGGAGAGGTTTTCCACCGAGAGGTACACCAGCACATTGCCCATTTCCTGCGCAGGGGCATAGCCCAGCAGCTCCACGGCAGCTTTGCCGTCCAACAGGGCAGGTTCGCCTGCAAGACGCGGCTGCTGTGCCGCTGCAGGTACGCCGGTGAGCAGCGCTGCCGCAAGGCTGACCGCACCGGAGCCGGCACATTTCAGGAATGACCGGCGGGAAATGGACTGGGACATGGAACTTCCTCCTAAAATAATCGTTCCCTTATACAATAAAGGATTGCGCCGCTTCTGTCAAGGGATGGGCCGAAACTGTAACCGAATCCTTATTCAAAGGCTTCGTTCTCCTCGGTCTCAGCCTGACCGCGCAGGGTATCGGCATAGCCAAAGGGCACGATGTCGATGGCTTCCACCAGACGGTCCCGCATCCACAGCTGCACATCGGTCTGCACGGTGTAGCCGCAGCCGGGGTCTGCCATCCACTGCTCCGGGCGGCGGGTGGGCACGGCGCGCTGGCTGAGCATGCTCATGATCACGCCGCCATGGGTCACACAGGCTGCTTCGGTCACATCCATGCGGATCATATACTCAAACAGCTTCATCAGGCTTTCGGCGCAGCGGGCGTGGAACTGGTCGGTAGGCTCTGCGCCTTCGGGCACATAGCCGGAGCCGGGGGTGATCCACTTTTTAAAGTCCTCGTCGTGCACCAGCTCCTTGACCGGCTTGTTCTCAAACTTGCCAAAGCCGGCCTCCCGCAGGTCGTGCACGGTAAAGGTGTGCTTTGCATCCGGGAACAGGATGTTGGCTGTTTCCACCGCGCGCAGCAGCGGGGAGGAGAACACGGTATCCACCTGCGGATACTCGAACCGCTCTTTCAGCTCATTGAGCTGCGCGCGGCCCTCGTCGCACAGAGGGATGTCGGTGCCGCTGCCGATGTACAGGCCCTGCAGGTTGCCTGCAGTCATGCCGTGGCGGATGAGATGAAGCTTGAACGTTTTCATGGATAGTGCCTCTCTTTATCGCTGTGCGGCGGCACGGGAACGGGCGGCAAAACCCGCTGCGGAGAAAAAATCTGGCAGAAAAACGTGTCGTCTGCCAGATTTTTTGCTCTTTGGCGGCAGCTACGGCCCCGCGCACGCCACAAAATGTATGCGTTAATACCTATAGTTTAGCATAGATATGGTGTCCAGAGCAAGTCTTTTGACAAAAATGACGAAAATCAACGAAAAATATCGTCACTTTTCTTGCTTTACAAAAGGTTTTCCGTTGTGTATAATCAACCTGCTGTAAACCAAAAACAAGGATGTCCCCTTACATCGAACTTTGAGGAGCCAAAAATCATGGAATTCAACCGTATCATCAAGCTGCTGCGCAAGGAACGCGGCATCACCCAGAAGCAGGCCGCCGAGGATCTTGGCGTCTCGCAGGCGCTGCTGTCCCACTACGAAAAAGGCATCCGCGAATGCGGCCTGGACTTTGTGGTGCGCGTGGCAGACTATTATAATGTTTCCTGCGATTATCTTCTGGGCCGCAGTGCAGAGCGCAACGGCATGATGCTCTCGGCAGAAGACCTTCCGAACCCGGACAAGATGAAGGACAACATCTACCACGGCAGCGTGCTGCCCACCATGAACAAAAAGCTGATCTCCAACGGCCTGAACGTGCTGTACGCCAAGATCGGCCAGTGCCACAGCAAGGCCCTTACCACCGAGGTAAGCGCCTACCTGATGATGGCCGTAGCCAAAATGTTCCGCCTGCTGTACTCGGCCGAGCCCCACAACGCCGCCAGTATGTTCAGCATCGATCCCATCCGCTGGCGCGGCTGCTCCGATGCCGTGATGCGCATGTCCGAAGCCAACGTGGAAGCCCTGCTGGACGGACAGGATGTGAACGGCGGCGAGGGCGTAAAGGACCCGGCCTGCCTGACCATGACCACGGAAAGCCTGACCCGCGAGTTCCCGCTTTATACGCCCAGCCTGTTAAATCTGGTCAAAACCAGCGAAACACATGTGAAGGGCCTTACCCACGAAGGGTGATATTCCTGTGAAAAAGCTGTAAATTCAGCCCCAAAGCCCTTGCATCTTTCGGGCAGAAAGGGTATAAACAGAATAGAACATTCTGGAATACGGTTTTTCCTATCAAAAGGAGGATTTATTTTATGTCCAACTCCATTTCCCGCCGTACCTTCCTCAAGTGCACCGGCGCATCCGTTGCTGCTCTGGGCGCAGCAAGCCTGCTGGGCGGCTGCCAGCAGAATGGCAGCGCCACCATCGTGGATGTCAAGGTCGGTGATAAGGTCAGCAACTGGAACGGCCTTGGCGTTCAGCTGACCAGCCTGTTCAACATTGATACCGCACCTGCACAGGCCGGTTACGAATACATTGCTGTTCTGGTCACCGTGGTCAACCGCACCAAGAACCAGACCTTCAACATCGGCGCACAGAACCTGGCCGAGATCAACGCTGCTTATCCCGTGCCCCCGCAGGAGAACGTGGATGCAAACTTCCACGCACTGGCAGCAGCTTCTACCGATTTCTCTGCTTCCTGCGACGGCCAGAGCGTGGAGTGCGGTGCCAACATCTCGCTGTACAACTCCAACTCTCAGACCTTCTCGGATTCCACCAATCTGCCCCCGCAGGGTACCGGCTATCTGCAGCTGATGCTGATGGTCCCCAAGGGCTGGCAGCAGCTGAGCGTTACTTACATGCCCACCTTTGCAGCGGATAAGACCATGACCTTCGTCATGACCGCTGCAGACGTGACCCGCGCCTGATACGCGGCCCGCACAGGACGAAATTTCGTCGCAAAACAACGTCACAGCTCAAAATTTCATCATTTTATTTTGCCAAAAGGCATTGACATCCGGCCCGGTTTCGCCTATCTTATAGGTAATGCCGCAAGGCCGTACTGATCTGCTTTTTAAAGGAGGAACGAACATGTCCTATACATTCTCCCGCCGTGACTTTATGAAATATACCGCTCTTACCGCTGTTGCCATTGCAGGTTCCGGCATGCTGACCGGCTGCTCCAATCCGAACCGTCCTACCGGTACTGTTGGCAGCAAGCTGTCTCCGGGCGGCAACATCTGTGATGCCACGCTGAAGAGCGCTTCTTATAATCCGGATACGCTCACCTGCGAGTTTGAGATCTATACCAAGGTGAGCCTGCAGGTCAACCAGCAGCATTTCCAGGTAAATGTTACCGATGCTGACAATAAGCTGCATACTTATTATCAGGGTGTCTCCGGTGTCACGATTGATTTGGTAGGTGGTTCCAACGCCAGTGTCGATGCGAAGACTACTGTGACTCCTACGCTGAAGGTTTCCGGTATTGAGAACCTTACCAGCGCATCCAAGGTTCAGGTGCTGTACATTCCGAAGATGTACGCAAACGGTAGCATCACTGATTCCTACAGTGATGTCTACGGCACTTGGGACATCACCGATGCCATCAAGGTTACGATTGTGGACTGATTTTACTTTTGCATTAAAGGCCCGCACCCTGTGGTGCGGGTCTTTTTGCGTATGCGGGCCATTTGTATCCAAGTTTTGGGCGATATCATGTAAAATACACAAAGTTTTTTAGTAGATTTATGCCTTGTGCACAGGTTTCTTTTCCGGTACAATAGGGTTATAAAAATGTGCAGGAGCATCGCAGCGATGCGGTGCTTTTTGCATTTGAGGGGCAACCCGGAAAACCTGAAAAGGAGTGCTGTTTCGATGATCAATATGGTAAAGCTTCCCACCAAAAAAAGTAACCTGTTCCTTCGCGTAGCAAAGGGCCACTTTGCTACCAGCCACAGCCATATCAACTATTACATCGATGTCACCACCCAGAAGTCCCGCCTTTCCGAGGCCAAGGCCGTGGCAAAGGAGCTGGTGGCCGCTTACCAGCACAGCACCATTGTGGACACCGTGCTCTGTCTGGACGGCACGCAGGTGATCGGCACCTGCCTTGCCAACGAGCTGACCAAGGACGGCTTTGCCAACATGAACGCCCACCAGACCATTTATGTGATCACCCCGGAGTACACCACCGGCAGCCAGATCATCCTGCGCGACAATCTGGCCCCCATGGTCAAGGGCAAGCATGTGCTCATTCTGTCCGCTTCCATCACCACCGGCTACACCGTGCAGGCCGCTGTGGAGGCCGTGAACTACTACGGCGGCACCGTGGCAGGCCTTTCCGCTATTTTTGCCACCACCCATGAGTGCATGGGCTATGAAGTCACCTCCATCTTTGACCCCGCCAGCCTGCCGGACTACGCCAGCTTTGACAGCCGCGACTGCCCCCTGTGCAAGGCCGGCCAGCACATCGATGCGCTGGTGAACAGCTTTGGCTATTCGGCGCTGTAACCCCTTTCAGTCTGCTCACTTTGTTCGCATCCAGCTCCCCCGAAAGGGGGAGCTTTCTTTGTGCTTCCCGTAAAATGCAAAAAGCTCTCCCTTTCGGGAGAGCTGGCATCGCGCAGCGATGACTGAGAGGGTTATTTTTTCGGGAACACAAACGGCTCGTGCAGGTACACCGCCACCAGATATGCCGTCATGAAGAACCAGATGATGGGCTCGCACAGGATGACCGCATTGTACTGGAATTTCGGGATGAACACCAGCACAAAGATCACCTTGCCCACCAGCTCGATCACGCTGGAGAACAGCGGCAGCACCTTCTGGCCAAGGCTCTGCAGCGCGTAGCGGGTGCACAGCAGCACCCCCAGCACCGCATAGAACGGTGCGTTCCACAGCAGGTACCGCGCACCGTTTTCCAGCACGATGGGTTCCGAAGAGCCGGAGATCAGCTGCACCATCCACTGAGCACCAAAGTTCATCAGCACCACGGCGGCGACCATCACCACCACTGAGTACAGATACATCTGCCGCATTCCCCTGCGCACACGGTCGGGCTGGTTTGCGCCGCGGTTCTGGGAAACGAAGGTGGAACCGGCGTTCGCCATGGAGATGAGCGGCATCTCCGTAAAGGCAAACAGCTTGCGGGCAGCGGTGTGCCCCGCAATGGTCAGGGTGCCAAGCCCGTTGATGCCGTACTGCAGCACCACCGAACCAGCAGACACGATGCTGCTCATCAGGCCCATGGAGATGCTCTGGCTGAACAGCTCCCAGTAGAGATGACTGCCCACGGCGAAATGCTTTTTCTCCGGGATGAGGATGCACACCCTTGCCAGCACGTACAGAACGCACAGCACCACCGAGATGCCCTGTGCAATGACCGTTGCCACCGCTGCGCCCCGCACGCCCATGCCAACCCCGGCAATGAACCACAGGTCCAGCCCCACGTTCAGCACCGAGCTGATGAGCAGGAACACCAGCGGCATTACGCTGTTGCCAATGGCGCGCAGCAGGCCTGCGCACAGGTTATACATAAACATGACCACAACGCCAAGGTCGATCACGATGATGTAGCTGTAGGCATCTTCCAGAATTTCTGCCGGGGTATCCAGCAGCTGCAGCAGGGCATGCAGGCCGAAAAAGCCTGCCGCTGTAATGACCAGCGAGGCGATCAGGCCAATGACGACCGACCCCACCACCGTGCGCTTGAGCAGTTCTTCGTCCTGCGCACCGTAGGAGCGCGCTGCAACGATGGCAAGGCCATTGCCGATACCGATGCCAAAGCCGACTAAAAGCTCGTAGATCGAGCCGCAGGAGCCAATGGCGGCAAGGGCTGTATCGCCCAGCACATTGCCCACGATCATGGTATCCACCGTGTTGTAGAGCTGCTGGAACAGGTTGGAAACCAGAATGGGCAGCATGAACAGCAGCAGGCTTTTTAAAATAGGCCCGTGCATCAGGTCTACGTTCATGTTGAAGAAGCTTTTCTTTTGGGGCTGCGCGTGGGTCATAGGGTTCCTCCAAAGTTCTATTTTTACCGCAAAACAACCCTCTCAGTCTCGCTGGCGCTCGCCAGCTCCCCCGAAGGGGGGAGCTTTTATGCTGCGTAAAAGAAACAGCAAAACCTCCCCCTTTCGGGGGAGGTGGCAATGCGAAGCATTGACGGAGAGGGTTATCTCCAATTTTTTACAGCTCCTGCGTCTCGAAGCCGCTGCCGGTAAGCACCTGCACGCTGGTAAAGCCTGCAGCCTTGATGGCGGCGGCAGCTTCGTCAAAGCCGTAGGTCAGGCTGTTGATATCATGAGAATCAGAAGTGATGATGACCTTGCCGCCCATCTTCTGCCACTCGCCCAGCAGCCACGGGCCGGGGTAGAAGTCCTTGCGGTAGCCGCGGTACACGCTGCCGGTGTTCACTTCCAGCAGGCAATCGTTTGCCTTTGCGGCCTGCAGGGCCTTGAGGGCAGCGGCCTTGTAGCGGGGCGACTCTTCGTCGAAGAACTCGCCGTTGGCATTCAGCTTCTTGATGAGGTCGATGTGGGCCAGAATATCCGGCTTGAGGGCAGCCACCTTTTCCACCTCGGCAAAGTAGGCTTCCACAGCGGCAAGGGGGTCTGCGTCAAAATCATCGTTGATGCAGTCCCACAGGTCCTGCGGGCGAAAATCGATCTCGTAATACTTGCCGGTGTTCTTGCCGTACAGGTGGTGTGCGCTGCCGATCCAGTAATCGTAACCGGTGCGCTTATCCTCGCTCAGGATATCCCACTCGATGCCGCACAGGATATCCACCTTGCCCTTGTACTCGGTCTTGAGCTTGGCAATGGTGGCCTTGTACTGGGCGGTGCGGCTGGGGCTCATGCAGTATTCGCGGTCGCGCTGGGTGTAGCTATGGCCGGTGAAGCCCAGCGTGGTCAAGCCCTGCGCACACGCAGCACTTGCCATATCCTGCAAGGTATTTTTGCCATCGCACATAGTGGAGTGGCAATGGACACTGGACTTCTTATAATCTGCCATAGATAATTCACTGCATCCTTTCCTGTTTGACCTTGTGGTCAATGACGTGACGTTTTTCCAGTTCACGGGTCACATCCTCCACCGTGATGCCGGCGCTGACCATCAGCACCAGAACATGGTAGGCAAGATCGCTGATCTCGTAAACGGTCTCTTCCTTATCCTCTTTTTCGCCCGCAATGATGACCTCGGTGCACTCTTCGCCCACCTTTTTCAGGATCTTCTCCTTGCCCTTCTCGAACAGGTAGGTGGTGTAGCTGCCCTCCTTGGGGCTATCCTTGCGGCCCTTGATGAGCTGGTACAGGCCCTGCCAGCTGAACTGCTTCAGTTCCGGCGAGACGTATACTTCGTTGAAGAAGCAGCTCTCGGCACCGGTGTGGCAGGCGGGGCCGGATTTGACCACTTCCACCACCAGAGCATCGGCATCGCAGTCGGCGGTGATGGACACCACCCGCTGCACGTTGCCGCTGGTCTCGCCCTTACGCCAGATCTCCTGACGGCTGCGGCTCCAGAACACAGTGCGGCCCTCGGCAATGGTGAGCGCCAGCGTCTCGGCGTTCATGTACGCGAGGGTGAGCACCTCTTTGGTGTAGTGGTCCTGCACGATGGCAGGGATCAGGCCCTTTTCATCAAATTTCAGATTCATAACGGTTCTCCCTCCCCGGATGGGGATATTACTAGTTTAGCGTATTCGGTGCGCAAACGCAAGAGTTTGCGGGTTGTTTTTGTGGAAATCCAGTTTCGCGTTACGGCTTCTCCCCGCGCCGGGGAGAAATACCCCGGCGTTACAGCCGCATCTCCACGCCGTTTGCGTTGAGGTATTCTTTCAGGTCGCGGATGGTCAGCAGCTTCTGGTGGAAGATGCCCGCCGCAAGGCCTGCGTCGATGCCCTTGTGGTGGAACAGCTCCAGAAAGTCTTCCTTTTTGCCTGCGCCGCCGCTGGCAATGATGGGCACGTTCACCCGCGCCGCAACTGCATCCAGCATCTCAAGGTCGAAGCCGCTGCGCACGCCGTCGGTATCGATGCTGTTCAGGCAGATCTCGCCCGCGCCGTGGTCCACGCACCAGCTGATCCAGTCCAGTGCATCCCGGCCGGTGTCCTCGCGCCCGCCCTTGGCGAACACCCGGAACTGGCCGTCTACACGCTTCACATCGGCAGAGAGCACCACACACTGGTTGCCGTAGCGCTGTGCTGCCGCCGGGATGAGGTCGGGATTTTTGAGTGCGCCCGAGTTGACGCTGACCTTGTCCGCGCCGCACTTGAGCACCCGGTCAAAATCTTCCAGCGTGTTGATGCCGCCGCCCACCGTGAGCGGGATAAAAATTTCGCTGGCGACGCGGGTCAGGATATCCGTAAACAGCGCCCGGCCCTCGAAGCTGGCGGTGATATCGTAGAACACCAGCTCGTCGGCACCGGCAGCGTTGTACATGCGGGCCATTTCCACCGGGTCGGCCACGTCCCGGATGCCTTCAAAGTTCGTGCCCTTGACCACGCGGCCATTGCGCACATCAAGGCAGGGAATAATGCGTTTGGTGATCATGTCATTTTCCCTCCGTTCACTCCTGTACCAGCTGCACGCAGCGCGCAAGGTCCAGTGCGCCGGTGTACAGGCTCTTGCCTAAAATGGCAGCGGCAGTGCCCATTTTTTTCAGTTCCAGAAGCTCTGCTTCGGACGAGATGCCGCCGCTAGCCGTAAAGGCCACGCCGGGCACCTCTTTGGCAAGCGTGCGGTACAGGCCGAGGTTCGTGCCCCTCATGGCACCGTCGCAGGCAATGTCCGTGTAGATGATGGCGGTGCATCCGGCATCTGCCAGCCGCTTGCAGAAGTCCACACCCGGCTCGGCGCTCACTTCCTTCCAGCCATGGATGGCCACATAGCCGTCCTTTGCGTCCACGCCCACGGCAATTTTATCGCCGTATTTTTTCAGCATCCGGGCGGTAAAGGCAAAATCCGTCACCGCCACGCTGCCAAGGATGCAGCGGCCCACGCCGAGGGAGAGGTATGTTTCAATGCGTTCCTCGGTGCGGATGCCGCCGCCCACCTCAATGTATAAGCCGCCCTGTTTTGCCAGCGCGGCAATGGTATCGTAGTTTGAAAGGGTGCCGTCCTTTGCGCCGTCCAGATCGACGACGTGCAGATTTTTGGCCCCCGCTGCAAGGAACTCCCGCGCCTGTGCACAGGGATCCTCGCCGTAGACGGTCATGCGGCTGTAGTCGCCCTGCGTCAGGCGCACCACCTTGCCGCCCCGCAGGTCAATGGCTGGAAATAATTGCATTTGAATCTCCTTCAGAAACGAACCCTCTCAGGCTCGCATTCGCTCGCCAGCTCTCCCGAAGGGAGAGCTTTTTACATTTTACGGTTCACTCTTTAGAAGCTCCCCCTTCGGGGGAGCTGGCAACGCCGCAGGCGTTGACTGAGAGGGTTATAGCTCCGCAAACGCCTTCAAAATTCGTAGTCCGGTATCCCCGCTCTTTTCCGGGTGGAACTGGGTGCCATACACCCTGCCCGCCCGCACCGCGCCGGTGACGGGAATGGAATAGTCGCTCACAGCCAGTGTACTCTCCGTACAGTTCTTGCCGTAGTAGCTGTGGACGTAATAGACGTATTCGCCCTCACGGATGTACTTGAACAGCGGGTCGTCCTTTACAATGTGCAAGGCGTTCCAGCCGATCTGCGGCACCTTCAGGCTCTTGTCCGCAAGGTCGGGCTCCAGCGGGCAGACCTCGCCCTTCACAAAGCCGAGGCCTTCGTGCTCACCGTACTCGTAGCTCTTTTCAAACAGCAGCTGCATGCCAAGGCAGATGCCCAGCAGCGGCTTCCTTTCGGCTTCTTCTTTCATGACCGGTACAAGGCCCGTCGCCTCCAGCTTGGCCATTGCATCGGCAAAAGCGCCCACGCCCGGCAGGATCAGCCGGTCGGCTTTGCGGATGGTGTCCGCGTCGGCGGTGACGACCGCTTCCAGCCCCAGCTGCTTCAGGCTGGACTTCAGGCTGAACAGGTTGCCCACGCCATAATCGATAATTGCGATCATACCAGCAGTCCTTTCGTGGAAGGAATTTCGTCCTTGTGGGCTTCGTCGATCTTCACGGCCGCGCCCAGTGCATGGCCTGCGCCCTTGAAGCAGGCCTCGAGGATGTGGTGTGTATTTTCTCCCGCAAATTGTACAAAGTGGATCGTGGCGGGCACGCTGCGGGCAAAGCCCAGCCAGAATTCCTTGGCGCACTCCACGTCAAAATCGCCCACCTTTTCGGTGCTGCAATGGACATCCCAGTTCAGGGTGCAGCGGCCCGAAAGATCGACGGCGCACAGGATCAGCGCTTCATCCATGGGCAGATAGAAGCTGCCGTAGCGCTGGATACCGCGCATATCGCCCAGCGCCCGTGCAAAGGCCTGACCCAGTGCAATGCCCACATCCTCGGTGGTGTGGTGGTAGTCCACCTGCACATCGCCGTGGCAGGTGAGCACCAGATCGAACCGGCCATGGCGGGCGAACAGCTCCAGCATGTGGTTCAGAAAGCCGCACCCGGTGTCCACCTCGTAGCGGCCGGTGCCGTCCAGATCAAGGGTAAGGTCGATCTGGGTCTCATTGGTGTTGCGTTCCAGCGAGATCATTCGGTTCGGCATGGTTCATTCCTCCATGATCTTATCCAGCGTTTCCATAAACGTCTGCATCTGTTCCGGCGTGCCAATGGTGATGCGCAGCCAGTTCTGGATGCGGGGCGCGTCAAAATGGCGCACCAGAATGCCGTTTTTCTTCAACTCCTTGTAGAGTGTTCCGCCGTCTTTCCGGTCGGTACTTGCAAACAGGAAGTTGGAGCAGCTGTCCAGCACGGCAAAGCCGCGCTGTTCCAGCTGCTGTTTTGTCCATGCGCGGGTGTCCACGATGGCGGCGCGGGTCCTGTCAAAATAAGCGGTATCTTCCAGCGCGGCCTGCCCGGCCTTCAGGGTCAGGCGGTTGATGTTGTAGGGGTTCAGGCTGAACTTGACCCGGTTCAGGTCGGCAATGAGCTTTGCATTGCCCATGGCAAGACCCAGACGCGCACCGGCCAGCTGCCGGGACTTGGAAAAGGTCTGCACCACCAGCAGGTTCTCGTACTGGTCGATGAGGGGCACGCAGCTCTCGCCGCCAAAGTCCACATAGGCCTCGTCCACAATGACCACATTGTTCGGGTTTGCCTTTAAGATGCCCTCAATTTCCGCCCGGGGCAGTGCAATGCCGGTGGGGGCGTTGGGGTTTGCAAGGACGATGGTCTGGTTCAGGCCGTAGTAATCCTTCGGGTCAAGGGTGAAATCCTCTTTCAGCGGGATGATGTGACTGGGAATGTGCATCAGTCCGCACCACACGCCGTAGCAGCCGTAGGTGATGTCGGCATAGGCCAGCGGGTGGTCTGCGTCGCAGAAGGCACGCAGCGCAAAGAAGAGGTTCTCGTCGCTGCCATTGCCGGGCATGATCTGCTCCGGCTGCAGGCCGAAGTGGGCTGCGGCCGCCTTGAGCAGGTCGGCACAGGCGGGGTCGGAGTAAAGGCGCAGCTTTTCCACCTCGTGCTCGCTCACGGCAGCGATCACCGCCGGGGAGGGCAGATAGGGGCTTTCGTTGGTGTTCAGTTTGATGTACTGCTGATCCTGCGGCTGCTCACCCGGGGTGTAGGGGGTGACAGCGGCCAGCGTGGGAGAAAGAAAACGACTCATATAAAAACCCTCTCAGTCAAAGCCTTACGGCTTTGCCAGCTCCCCCAAAGGGGGAGCTTTTTTGCATCTTACGGTTTCCACTCTCAAAGCTCCCCTTCGAGGAAAGACTTCCCCCGGCCGGGGGAAGATGTCACCGCGGGTGACAAAAAGGGGAATCTGGCGCGCAAGCGCCTGAGAGGGTCACTTCTCATACCGGATGGTCACGCTGCGGGCGTGGGCGTGCAGGCCCTCGCGCTCGGCAAAATCGGCGATGCGGGGGGCTACTTCGCCCAGCGCTTCCCGGGTGTAGTAGAGGAAGCTGGACTTCTTTACAAAGTCGTCTACGCCCAAGGGGCTTGAGAAGCGGGCGGTGCCGCTGGTGGGCAGGGTGTGGTTGGGGCCTGCAAAGTAATCGCCCAGCGCTTCCGGCACGTTGCGGCCAAGGAAGATGCTGCCTGCGTTTTTAATCTCGTTCAGCACGCCGAAGGGGTCCTCCACGCACACTTCCAGATGTTCCGGTGCAATGATGTTGCAGGCTTCAATGGCCTTGTGCAGGTCGGTGCAGAGGATGATCTTGCCGTTGTCGTCCACGCTGGCGCGGGCGATGGCGGCACGGGGCAGCTGCGGGATCTGCACCTCCAGCTCCGCCTGCACGGCCTTGGCCAGCTCCGGGCTGTCGGTGACGAGAACGGGGCTTGCCAGTTTGTCGTGCTCGGCCTGACTCAGCAGGTCTGCTGCCACCCATGCAGGGTTGCAGCCGCCGTCGGCCAGCACCAGAATTTCGCTGGGGCCTGCGATCATATCGATGCCCACCTTGCCGAATACCTTGCGCTTGGCGGTGGCAACGTAGATGTTGCCGGGGCCAACGATCTTATCCACCGCAGGGATGCTCTGGGTGCCGTAGGCGAGAGCCGCCACAGCCTGTGCGCCGCCGGTCTTGAAGATCTTGGTCACGCCTGCGGTGGCAGCGGCGGCAAGGATGACCGGGTTCACCCTGCCGTCCTTTCCGGCGGGGGTGGTCATGACGATTTCGGACACGCCTGCCACCTTTGCCGGGATCACGTCCATGAGCACGGTGGAGGGATAGGCCGCCGTGCCGCCGGGCACATAGACACCGGCCTTTTCAATGGGGGTATATTTCTGGCCCAGCACGATGCCGGGCTTGTCGTTCACCACAAAATTCTTGTGCACCTGCTGGCGGTGGAAGCTCTCGATGTTGGCGGCGGCTTCGCGCAGCGTTTCGAGGAAGTAGGGGTCCATGTTCGCAAAGGCTTCGTCGATCTCCTCCTGCGTCACCTGCAGGGCATCGATCTTCGCGCCGTCAAATTTCAGCGCATAATCCTTCAGGGCATCGTCGCCCCGGGCGCGCACATCGGCAATGATGCCGTCCACCACATCCTCCACGTTCTTTTCCGCGCGGATGTCGCGGTTCAGAATCTCTTCGGGCCTGAGCTCGTCAAAGTTATACAGCTTGATCATTTTGCTTCCTCCTTGTTCTGCAGTTCCGCCCGCAGCTTTTCCAGCATGGTGTCCATTTCGGCGTGCTTGAACTGGTAGCTGGCCTTGTTGGCAATGAATCGGGCCGAGATGGGCATGAACTCGGTGACCACCTTCAGGCCGTTCTCCCGCAGGGTGGTGCCGGTCTCCACGATATCCACGATGACGTCCGAAAGGCCCAGAATGGGGGCCAGCTCAATGGAGCCGTTCAGCTTGATGATATCGATGTCCCGCCCCATGGATGCGTAGTAGCTCTTTGCAATGTTGACGAATTTGGTGGCCACCCGCACCGGGCGGCTGGGGTCGTCCTTGTAATCGGCCGGGGCGGCAACGCACATGCGGCATTTGCCAAGGCCGGTGTCCAGCAGCTCGTACACATCGGCAGAAGCCTCTGTGAGGATGTCCTTTCCCACGATGCCCACATCGGCGGCACCGTGCTCTACATAGATGGCAACATCGCTGGGCTTGACGAGGAAGTAGCGGATGCCGGCCTCCGGGTTTTCCACCACCAGCTTGCGGGTGGCGTTGTAGTCCTCCGGGCAGCCGTAGCCGATGCCCGCCAGCAGGTGATACACCTTATCGCCCAGACGGCCCTTGGGCAGAGCCACGTTCAGCATCACCCTGTCGGTGCTGTTCTTCTGCACCGGCGGCAGTGGGGCGCTCAGGCGGTCCAGCTCGTCCAGATAGACCGCAAAGCCGATGGCCCCGGCCCCGGGGGTGAACTTCTGCATCAGCAGGTCGTAGCGGCCGCCCTTGAGCAGGGGACGGGGCAGGGCTTTCAGGTAGCCCTGAAACACAAGGCCGTTGTAGTATTCCATCTCACCGGCCAGCGTCATGTCCAGCCGGATCACGCCGCCCGCCTTTTCCAGCGGCACAGCCAGCGCTTCCAGCTCGGCCACCGCTGCGCGCATGGCATCGTTTTTGCACAGGGCTGCAGCCTTTTCCATCGTTTCGGCATAGGCGCCGGAAAGATCCAGCACGCTGCACAGGGTATCGGCGGCATCGGCAAGACCGGCAGCTCCGGCGGCGGCCCGCAGCTCGTGGGCGTTTTTCTCCCGCAGCTTTTCCAGCAGCTTTGCGCGGGCGGCATCCGGCACGCCCAGCGCGTCGAACAGGCCGAACAGGTAGCCCATGTGGCTCACTTCCAGCACCCACTCGGCCCCCAGCGCATCCAGCGACCGCGCCGCCAGACACACCGCCTGCTGCACCTGTGCTTCGCCCACCGCACCCAGCATCTCAAGGCCCATCTGGCTGATCTCTTTAAAAGTGTGGCTCTCGGCGGAAGGGCGGTAGACGTTCTCGTGATAGTAGTAGCACAGGGTCTCGCTGGGGGCGGGCTGCGCCGTCTTGGCAATGGAGAGGGTCACGTCCGGCTTGAGGGCCAGCAGACGGCCATCCAGATCGGTAAAGGTGATGACCTGCTCGGACGACAAAAAGCTGCGGTTCTCCTGATACAGGCCGTACTCCTCAAACCGGCCCATATGATACTTGCGGCAGCCCGCCGCTTCGTACAAGGCGCGCAGCGCAAAGGAGGCGCGCTCCTTGGGCTGCAGGTTTGCAATGCTGAATTCCATTGTCGGTTCCCCCATTTCTTACTTGAGTTTATTTTACTTTATCTCGGTAAAGTTGTAAAGTAGGAAAGTGACGGTGTTTTCAACTCAATGATACGATTTTTCTGTGCGTTTGTACAGGGAAAAGAAGAAAAGGAGCCGTTGCATGGCGCAACAGCTCCTTTTCAGCACGCATATTTACCCAAGCAGGTCCAGCACACTGGCCTTCGGGCGGGCACCCACGGCCTGACGCACCAGCTTGCCCTGCTCAAACACCAGCAGGGTGGGGATGCTCATCACGCCGAACTGGCCGGCCAGCTCCGGCTGCTCGTCCACGTTCACCTTGCCCACCTTCACATCGGTGCGCTCCTCGGCCACCTCGTCCACAACGGGACTGAGCATGCGGCAGGGGCCGCACCAGCTGGCCCAGAAGTCCAGCAGGACAGGCTTTGCGCTCTGCAGTACCTCCTGCTCAAAATTTTCCTTCGTGATCGTAACAACTGCCATATTTCTACCTCCTGAAAGGGTTCGTTCGTGGTTGTTCTTATGGCATCAGTATACCCAAAACGCCGGGGCTTTTCCGTAACCGGGTCACATTGGGGCGCAAAAAAGCCCGGAGCAGGAAGAAAGAATACTGCTCCGGGCGGGGAATGGTTATGTTATTGTGCTGTCAGGCTCAGACTTCCTGCATGGCGTTCTTGCCTGCAACGTAGCCGTAGTACATGGCCATGGAGTGGCTGACGCCCTTCAGGCCGATAGGGTACTCGGTGGCAAAGCGGTTGCCCTGCACGTTGCCTGCCACATACAGGCCGGGGATCACGTTGCGGTCGGCATCGAAGGTGTGGCAGTTCTCGTCGCTCTCCAGACCGCCGATGCACACCAGCAGCAGGGCGGTGGTGAACTTGTCGGCGTAGAAGGGGCCGTTCTCCAGCGCCCACATGCGGGATGCGGGCTTGTGGAAGTCCTCGTCGTAGCCGTCTTTGGCCAGCTGGTTGTAGCGCTGGATGGACTCCAGTGCAGTCTGCTGGGCAGCGGTGTCATCCGGGTAGATCTTTGTCACCAGCTCTTCCAGCGTGTCAGCCTTGACAGCGCGGCCATCGGCCACGGCTGCCTCCAGCTGATAGGGGCTCTTGTAGTTGCGGTAAGTGGTGTTGTTCTTGGGGCCCTCTGCCTCGCTGGCGTAGTCCTCGTAGTAGCAGGCACCGCCGTGGGCTGCGGGCATGTAGGGCAGCTGCTGGGGCCAGTTGGAGTCGAAGATCTGCCAGCTCTCGCGGTTCTTCTGCAGCTCGATCTGGTTTTCCAGCTGCTGGCCGGGCAGGTCCTCGTTCATGAAGCGCTTGCCGTTCAGATCCAGATTCAGGAAGCCTGCGTTGCCCATGACGCCCACACCGGACAGGTCGGCACCGCCGCCCATATGGTGGATCATGGGTGCGTGGCTCTGCTGCACCTGAGCGCCTGCCCACATGCCCAGCTGGATGCCGTCGCCCTGATTGGTGAAGCTGCCCTCCACGTCCACGTTGGTGAACAGGCACTGGATGTTGTTCTCAATGACTTCGGGGCAGAAATGCTGCAGCATCTTGGTGTTCTGGGAGTAATCGCCGGTGGACAGGATGACGCCCTTGGCGGCGTTGCACTTGATGTACTCGCCGGTGGCAGCATCGCGGGCATACAGGCCCACGCAGCGGCCGTCCTCCATGATGAGCTTTTCCACAAAGCAGCCGTAGAAGGTGTCCACGTTGCCGGTGTCAACGGCCTTCTGCATGTTGGCATTGACGGTGACGGACTGGTTGGGCAGGAACTCCACGGAGGTGGGGTAGCAGGGGAAGCGCTCCTGCTTCCAGTCGTAGTTCTCGGGCAGCGGGTAGAAAATGGGGATCAGGAAGTTGTTTGCATTCTCGTCAGGGATGGCGCTGCGGGTGGTCTCGGCGTAGTACAGCTCCGGGTTTGCTTCCACCCACCAGTCAAAGGCATCGCCGATGTTGTGGGCCCACTTGCTCATAATGGAGCGCTTGCAGCGGTAGGTGCTTTCCACCATGTGAGAGTCCACGATCTCGTCGATCTGCTCACGGGTCCAGGTGTTGCGGCCCCACTTGGCCTGCACATTGCCGTTGATGACGGCATACTCGCCGCTGCGGCACTGGGGACCGTCAGCCTTTTCAAAGGCTGCCACCTTGCCGCCGTCCTCGGCGATGCTGCGCACAGCTGCCACACCGGCAACGCCGCAGCCCACCACGGCCACATCCACGTCCACCGTCTTGGTGACCTTGCTCTCGTCGATCTCCGGCTCGGTGCCCAGCCAGTCGTTCTCCGAAGCGGCAGCAGAACCGTCTGCGCCGTCTGCCTTGACGCCCATGGCCTGCTCGATGCAGCTGGCAGCCGCCTTCTTGACGGCATTGGTGGTGACGGTAGCGCCGGAGATGTTGTCGATCTCGGTACCCTGTGCGGCCATGATGGCCTCCTGCAGGGTGGGTGCGGCCACGCCGCCGATGCTTTCGGTCTCGTTGGAGGCATCGATGACCACCTCGGTGATGGCGGTCTCGCTGAAGGTCATGGTCACCTTCACCTCACCGATGCCGGTGGCCGTGCCGGTGTAGGTACCGGCGGTGTAGATGGCATCGCCGGTAGCGGCGGTGCTGGAAGAAGCTGCGGAGTTGCAGGCAGCCAGTGCACCGGCGGTGACACCGCTCATGGCGGCAGCGGCGGCGACCTTCAAAAAGCCTTTGCGGGAGATCTTTTCCATTTGGATTTCCTCTTTCTTCTCATCAATTTCTCTTCGTCTCTGCGGGAGTTTTTCCCGCGCTGCACTTAGTATAAAATATAACGAAGTGAAAGGGAAACAAAAAAATTTTTCCGCCCTAATAAAAAGTGTTTATAACTGTCTCCCGCCATGTTATACTGAGAGCAGACGGAGCTTTCCCTGCACAGAAAGGAGCTTTTTTCGGATGAACGACCACCAGCTGCTGTGTTTTCTCACCGTGAGCCGGACCCTGAATTTTACCACAGCCGCCCGGGAGCTGTACTGCACCCAGCCCGCCCTCAGCTACCAGATCCGCAGTCTGGAAAAGGAGCTGGATCTGGCCCTGTTTGAGCGCAGCACCACCCGCGTGGCGCTGACCGAAGCAGGCCGGGCCTTTGTGCCGCAGGCGGAGGGGATCTATCGCAGCATCCTGAACGCCCGCACCGCACTGAAGGGCTTTGCCCGGCGGCGCACACTGACCCTGCGCCTGCCTCCGGTGCTGCTGCAGCGGGACCCCATTTATCCCATCCTGATGGCACGGCTGCACGCCGCGCTGCCGGGATATGAGTTTGCGGTGGACACTCGGCCCGTGTCACGCAACCCCCACGAAATGCTCTGCAGCGAGGCAGACGCAGCCCTCTATCTGCCCTTTGGGCCGCTGCAGCCGGAGATCGAGCGCACCCCCATCCTGCACAACACCTTTTACCTGATCGTATCGCCGGAGCACCCGCTCACAGGGCGCAGCACTCTGGCGCTGGCCGATCTTGCCGGGCAGCAGCTGTTTTATGAGCCGCTGTATCAGGAAATGGTGGATCTTGCCGTTGTTCAGTCCGGCCTGCCGTTTTCCGCACCAAGCTGGCACATGGTGGAAAACTACGAGTGTGTTTACAACGATCTGCTTGCCGGGCGCGGCATGTTTTTGTGCCCGATGAAATACCCGGCCTTTCCGGCGGCATGGTATCTGCCGCTGCAGCTGCCGTTGCCGGACACCTGTCTGCTGACCCTGCGGGACGACCCGCGTCCCGAGATCCAACGGCTGCGGGAGGTATTCACCGCTGTATACGCCAGCCGTGCAAAGCTGCTGGGAGAGGCGTAAAAAGCAGCGCCGGAACGGCAAAATCGTTCCGGCGCTGCTTTTTTCAGAAGAGATCAGGCTTCTTCCGGCACATCATCAAAACCGATGAACCAGAGGATCGCAAAGGTGGCCACAAAGGCGATCGCGGCAGAGATCAGTGCGTTGATCACGTTCATGGGATTTTCACCGACATACAGGCCGATGGCTGCCAGACCGGCACCACCGCCGCCAAAACGGCGCACACCGGTCAAACCGGCATACAGGCCACCCAGACCACCGCCGATGGTGGTGGCGATGAGAGGCTTACGCAGACGGACGTTGACGCCGAACAGAGCAGGCTCCGTCACGCCCAGCAGAGCGGTCACACCGCCGGAAACGGCCAGCTGACGGAAGTTCTTGTTTTTGGTCTTGATGGCAACGCAGAGGGCTGCGGCACCCTGTGCAATGTTGGAAGGCAGATTACCGGGGCCGATGACCGTCTCATAGCCCAGCATGGACAGAGAGTTGACATAAGCGGGCAGCAGGCTGTAGTGCATACCGGTCATGACCAGGAACGGCATAAAGGCACCGATGACGGTGGGCAGTGCCCAGGGGCAGACCTTTTCAATGGCCAGCAGGACGTTGACCAGACCATCGCCGATGATGCTGCCCAGAGGGCCAAGCACGCACAGGGAGATGGGAGCCATGATGAGGATGGTGAGCACCGGCCGCAGGATGAACTTGACCACAGAGGGCACGACCTTATTGACAAATCGTTCCACGTATGGCAGTACCAGCGTGATAAGGAAGATGGGGATGACTGAGGAAGAATAGGTTACCATCTTCACCGGCAGACCCAGCACATGGACCACATCGGCATCGGCTTTCAGGGCGATGAAGTTCGGGTGCAGCAGGATGGCCCCCAGCAGCATGGCCATCTGCGGGTTGCAGCCGAACTTTTTGGCCGCGGAGTTGGCCAGGAAGATCGGCAGGAAGTAATAGGAAGAGTCTGCGATGAAGTTGAGGAAATAGTACAGATTTCCGCTCTTGTCGATCCAGCCGAAGAGGGTCAGCACAGACAGCAGAGCCTTGATCATACCGGCACCGGCGATCAACGGCATCAGCGGGGTGAACACACCGGCCAGCGTGTCCAGAATGATGCTGACCCTGCTCTTCTTTTCCTCGGCCGGGGCGGCAGGCTGTTTGACTTCCTTACCGCCGAAGTCGCCCAGTTTCATCAGTTCATCGTACACGGCAGCTACTTCGTTGCCGATGATGACCTGATACTGGCCGCCTTTGTTCACGACACCCACCACGCCGGGTACGGCTTTGACCTTGGCCTCGTCCACGCCGTCCATTGACTTGAGGTTGAACCGCAGGCGGGTGACACAGTGGGTCAGAAATGTAACATTTTCTGCGCCGCCGACCTGTTCCAGCACCTGCTGGGCAGTTTTCTTTGCATCCATTTGTTTTGCCTCCTTCAATATCCTAAAAAATGCATTGCTTACAGGGCGGTGTCTGCGCCGTTGCTTGCAATGACTTTTTTGTACCATGCAAACGACTTTTTCTTTTTGCGGGCCAACGTGCCGCTGCCGTCATCCTTCTTGTCTACGTAAATGAAGCCGTACCGTTTGCGCATCTCGCCGGTGCCCACCGAAATAATGTCGATGGGACCCCAGCAGGTGTAGCCGATCACCGGAACGTCATCCAGCTCAATGGCCTGCCGCAGCGCATCAATGTGACTGCCCAGAAAACGGATGCGGTAATCGTCCTGAATGCTGCCATCCGGCTCTACGGTGTCGATGGCACCCAGACCATTTTCCACAACGAACAGCGGCAGTTCATACCGGTCATACAGCTCATTCAGTGCGATGCGCAGGCCGTCCGGATCGATGGGCCAATCCCAGTCGGTACGCTGGAGATACGGATTGCTGCGTTCTACACAGCAATCCGTATCTTCCGTTGCACGGGCAACTGAAGAAAAATAATAGCTGAATGCGATGTAATCCACAGTTCCTGCGGCCAGCAGCTCGGCATCGCCCGGCTGCATCTCTACCGAAGTGCCCATGCGCCGCAGCTGTGCCGTGCACAGGCTGGTGTAGTGTCCGCGGCACATCACATCGGTGTAATAATAGTTCGGCATCATCTGGAATCTCTGTGCCAGCACATCCTTGGGTGCGCAGGTGCGCGGGTAGGTGGTGGGATACTGGATCATGCAGCCGATTTTATTTTCCGGGTCGACCGCATGCCCGATCTGCACGGCCTTTGCACTGGCAAGGAACATGTTGTGGCTGACCAGCGCTTTGACAGCGTTGTGCTCCTCGCCTTCGGCAAAGAGCACGCCTGCCTGATGGTATGGCTCGCTCTGGTTCATGGTCTCGTTGATCTCATTGAAGGTCATCCAGTACCGGACCTTTCCCTTGTAACGCCGGAACACCGTTTCACAGTACCGGGCAAAGAAATCGATCAGGGCTCGGTTACGCCAGGAACCATAGTGCTGCACCAGATACAGCGGCGTTTCGTAATGCGAAAGCGTGACCACCGGTTCGATCCCGTAGCGGTGCAGCTCGTCGAACACACGGTCATAGAAAGCAAGCCCGGCCTCGTTCGGCTGCAATTCATCGCCCTGCGGAAAGATGCGCGGCCAGTTGATGGACATTCGGAAGCACTTGAAGCCCATCTCGGCAAACAACGCGATGTCCTCTTTGTAATGGTGGTAAAAATCCACGGCTTCATGGCTAGGGTAGTAGTTGCCCTCCATGACCTGTGTATGAATCTCGCGCGGGACGCCGTGGCGTGCACCTTTTTCCACGTCGGCAATGCTCAGGCCCTTGCCATCCGTCTGGTAGGCACCTTCGTACTGGTTGGCGGCGGTCGCACCGCCCCACAGGAACTTTTTTGGCATCTCCATAAGCTTGAAAACCTCCTTGCAGGTATAGAATACTTGCAGGGAGGTTTTTGTGCAATATTTTTTAAACTTATTGGTACAGTGTTAATTTTTCTGTTTCTTTTTGCACGATCAAAAACGGAACAGTGTTTCATTCCGCATTTTCTTTGTGCAGATTCAACAAAATAGGATTGGTGGAGGTGCGGTGCTGTTCCAGCTCTCGGGCGCGTTCCAGCTTGTAGGTATAATTCTTCTGGTAGTTCTGCCGGAAGTACTCGGAATACAAGATGTCCAGTAGAAGGGTCATGGACAGATGGGAAGCATAGTCCCCAAGATTCTGATAGATGCTTTCTTTGGTGGAAAGGGTCAGCTTGCAATCCGCATAACAGGTCAGGCTGTTTTCGCCAAAGCTGGTCAGCGCAAGGATGGGTGTTCCGGAGCGTTTGCACTGCCGGGCAATCTCCAGCATCTGCGCCGTTTCGCCGGAATAGGAAATGATCATGGCAAGGTCCCTCTCGGACAGACAGCAGGCCTGATACCGCTGGTAGTTCAGATTGTTGAAAATGACCACCCGCTTGCCGATCTTGAGCATCTTTTCTCGGAAGGATTCGGCCTGATTGATGGCCGTCCCGGCGGAAAAAATGTGGATTTCCTCGTGATATTTGAGCAGGAGCACCGCTTTGTGCAGGTCTTCGTACCGGAGAAGCTGCATAGTGTCCTTGACGGCTTCTTCGTACAGCTCGCCGATGTTCTGCGCCACCCGCATGGGGCTGTCGTTTTCAGCAAAGGGAAAATTGAAATCCACCTTGCCCTGTTGCTGGTCGAGATATTCCAGTTCACGCACAAAATTTTGCTTGAAGTCATCAAAGCCGGTAAAGCCCAGCTTTTTGCAAAGGCGCAGGACGGTCGGCGGAGAGGTGTAGGTCACTTCTGCCAGACTGCGGGTGGAATATTTGGCAATTTCCATCCCATGCGCCAAAATATAGGCGGCCAGCGTTTTTTCCCCTTCCGAAAGTTTTTCCTGAAACGCAAGTTTGTCCACGATCAGCATTGCGATTCTCCCTTCCGCTTTTTCTGTAAGCATATCATATCCTGCAGTATTTGGCAAAAAAATTTGCGGCATGCAAAAACGCCGCCGCGTCAGCAAATGACGCGGCGGCGCAGATACAGTGGGAGAAGCGCTTATTTGCCCAGCATTTCGTGGGCAGTCTTGCAGATGGTGGCAGCATCCAGACCGTAGAACTTCAGCAGGTCCCATGCCGGGCCGGAGCAGCCGAACACGTCCTGCACGCCTACGCGGCGCACAGGGGTGGGCAGCTTTTCGCTCAGCACGGCGCAGACGGCCTCGCCCAGACCGCCGATGACATTGTGCTCCTCGGCGGTGATGACCTTGCCGCACTCCTTTGCAGCCTTGAGGACGATCTCCTCGTCCAGAGGCTTGATGGTGTGGATGTTGATGACCCGGGCGTGGATGCCCTCAGCGGCCAGCTGCTCCGCAGCCATACGGGCTTCGTTGACCATCAGGCCGGTGGCGATGATGGCAATGTCGCTGCCCTCAGTGATCTGCTCACCCTTGCCGATCTCAAAGTGATAGTTCTCGGCATCGTGGAACACAGGCACAGCCAAACGGCCAAAGCGCAGATAGACGGGGCCTTCCATTGCGTAGGCAGCACGCACAGCGGCGCGGGCCTCCACATCGTCGGCGGGGCAGATCACGGTCATGCCGGGGATGCTGCGCATGAGGGCAAAGTCCTCGCAGCACTGATGGGAAGCGCCGTCCTCGCCCACCGAGATGCCGCCGTGGGTGGCACCGATCTTCACGTTCAGGTGGGGATAGCCAATGGAGTTGCGCACCTGCTCGAAGGCACGGCCGGCGGCGAACATGGCAAAGCTGGAAACAAAGGGCACGTAGCCCATGGTGGACAGGCCCGCGGCCACGCCCATCATGTTGCCCTCGGCAATGCCGCAGTCAAAGTGACGATCCGGGTAAGCCTTGCGGAACATGCCGGTCTTGGTGGCAGCGGCAAGGTCTGCGTCCAGCACCACCAGATCCTCGTGGCCCTCTGCGGCCAGCTCCTTCAGGGTGTTGCCGTAGCTTTCACGGGTAGCGATCTTCTTCACATCTGCCATCTTAGTTTTCCTCCTGCTCCAGCGCGGCGTATGCGGCGTTCAGTTCCTCAATTGCGATCTTGTACTCGTCATCGTTGGGGCCCTTGCCGTGCCAGTCCACAGAGTTGGTCATATAGGAAACGCCCTTGCCCTTTGTGGTGTCCATGATGATGCAGGTGGGCTTTGCAGTCTCTGCATGGAATGCCTGCATGGCGGCTTCGATCTGGTCGTAGTCGTGGCCGTCGATGGTGACAACATTGAAGTTGAAGGCCTTCAGCTTCTCTTCCAGCGGGGCGCTGTTCATCACGGTCTCGGTGGTGCCGTCGATCTGCAGGTGGTTGCGGTCCAGCACAACGCACAGGTTGGAAAGGCCGTAGTGTGCGGCAAACATGAAGGCTTCCCAGCACTCGCCCTCTTCCACCTCGCCGTCGCCCACGATGGTGTAGACGTTGATGGGCTTGCCGGCGTGCTTGGCACCCAGTGCCATGCCGCAGGCGGCAGAGATGCCCTGACCCAGACTGCCGGTGGACATATCCACGCCCGGGGTCTCGTTCATGTTGGGGTGGCCCTGCAGATAGCTGCCGATCTTACGCAGGGTCTTAAGGTCTTCCACCGGGAAATAGCCGCGCTCTGCCAGCGCTGCATACAGTGCCGGTGCTGCATGGCCCTTGGACAGCACCAGACGGTCGCGGTCGGCCATCTTGGGGTCCTTCGGGTCAATGTTCATTTCCACGAAATAGAGGTAGCTCAGCAGCTCGGCGATATCCAGACTGCCGCCCGGATGACCGCACTTTGCGCTGTGCGTGCCCTCGATCACGCCCATGCGGATGTGGCAGGCGTGCTTGGCCAGAGTAAGTTTTTCTGCATTTGTCATGATGGTCCTCCCGTATGAACCTCAGATTTGCACATGTTCAAAAAAGCCTTTCGTCAGCGCCGGTGCAGTCCTGCTGCCCGCAGCGCGCTCTTTTTCAAGTTTATATTAGCTATTCTATGCAAAAAGGTCAAGCTTCTTCATGCAAAATGTACACACGCGGGGAAATATTCATGGAAATTTCCCGCTTTTTGGTCAAATTGCAGGAACATACAGCCCCTTGACCGTCCTTTTTTCTTTCCACTGTCTTGATTGACATTAAACGATCAGGTGCTGTACAATATTTTAAATGCCGTTTTACGCTGCCTTTTATTTTCACTGGAGGATATCATGGAACGAAATTATAGCATCGACTTCCTTAAAATTCTTTTTGCCCTCTCAATTGCGTGCGGACACTTCAAAGGTTCTGTCCTTTCAAGCGACTTGATCGTTGAGCTGTTTTTTATTCTCTCCGGCTTTTTTCTCGTCAATAGTTTTTACAGCGGTAAATATCACGGCGATGCACTTTCTTACACCGCCAGCCGCTTAAAGCGGATCTACCCTTATTATCTGCTGGCCTTTCTCATCCTTTTTATTTCTTTCAAGTCTGCCGATCTGCTTCATCCCATCCGTTTCCTCTCTGATTTTGCTAATACAGTTCCAGAAGTCCTGCTTGTACAGAGCATCGGCGTGTTTTCTGGCGGCATCAATTATCCGCTTTGGCAGTTGTCCACTCTGATCGTTGCCTCTCACATCCTGTTTGCACTTATAACAAAGGATGATCAAATCACCCTGAATGTGATCTGTCCGCTCACCGCGATTTGCTCTTTCACTTACTTTTCCAATGCATTTGGCACCCACACTGTGGAGTATTGGGGTGGGGTAGGCAACTTCCTTTCCGGCCCTCTTATTCGCGCTTTCGGTGCGCTCTGCCTTGGCATGATGGTTCATCGTCCTCTTCTTGCACTTTCTGAATTTATCCGAACAAAGCTTTCTGACTGTGCTGCTTTTCTGCTTTCTGCGCTGCTCATTGTGCTGTTCTGGCTTGCCCGCGACAGCTATGCCGCGCACCTGCTGTTTATCGTTTTTCTTGCTTTTTGTCTTTCCGGAAAAGGCATCCCTGCTTTGTTCAACCACAAATTTTTCGCCTGTGGCGAAAAACTTTCTCTTGCCATCTATCTGAATCAAGCCGCGGTGATCTTCCCCACCTATCATAACATGCCGTTTCTTGCACGTTTTTCAGACACTGTACAAACGCTGCTCTTTATCCCGGCCATGTTGTTATTTGCTGTCCTGTTTCTTTTTATAGCCAATCACCTTTTCGCATGGATTCGGGCACAGATGGACAAAACCAGCATTGTATCTTGACGTGCACCAGCCAAGTCTGCTATAATTTTCACAGATTCCGGTACGAAGCCGGGTGTGCGGACAGAAGCCCGTGTTCTCCATCCTTTATCCACCGCTGCGCTTACGCAGCGGTGCAGCGCAAAGCCCACAGGGGGCCTTTGCGTTCTGCCATCTTATTTTTGCTGCTATAGACACCACGAAGGGGTCTGCCATCGGCTTGTAAGCCGGGCAGACCCCTTTTTTGTCTGGCCAAAGGAGGAAGCTTTTTATGAAAACGAACCCCCATTCCACCACCCGCAGCCTCGTGCTGGCTGCACTGTTCCTTGCACTGGCCTTTGTGCTGCCCATGATTACCGGCCATGTGCCGCAGGTGGGCAACATGCTGTGCCCGATGCACTTTCCCATTCTGCTGTGCGGCTTTGTGCTGGGTGGCCCATGGGGCCTTGCCGTGGGCTTCATTGCTCCGCTGGTGCGGTCGGTGCTGTTCGGCATGCCGCCCATGTTCCCCATCGCCATTGCCATGGCCTTTGAGCTGGCCGCCTACGGCCTTGTGTCCGGCGTGCTCTGGCACAAGGTGAAGCACACCGTGCCCATGATGTACGCTTCTCTTGTCACCGCCATGGTGGCAGGCCGTTTGGTCTGGGGTGCAGTACGCTTTGTGCTGGCCGGCCTGACCGGTTCCAGCTTCCCGTTCAGCGCGTTTTTGTCCGGTGCACTGCTCACCGCTGTGCCGGGCATCGTGGCTCAGCTGGTGCTCATCCCGCTGATTCTGATTGCTCTGCAGAAGGCAAAGTTTATGGATTGACTTACTATTTAGGCTGCCCTCCGCTTTGCTCTGCAACGGCGACGACCGCTGCCTGCGGCAGAAACAAGGAGGAGCCGTTGGGGCTGCGGCCTGCTGGGTGCGAGTGCCGCCTAAGGCACGAAGCAGACACAGGGAGCCGCAACCCGAATATCTTCAGCGGAAATTTTATTTTTATTATTACAGAAGAGCAGCGGCTGCGGCCGCTGCTCTTCTGTTTTTTCACGGGAGGGGCCGTAATGAAAACGCCCTGCTGCCCGTTACATCTTTTCCCGTAAAAAGCGAAGGGGCTGTTGCCAAGAACTCCCTCCGTCACGGAGGGAGCCTGACATGACGGTAAGCTGTGAAGCCTCCCTCATTGAGGGAGGTGGCATCGCGTAAGCGATGTCGGAAGGAGTTTGGCAACAGCCCTTTTCTATATTTTTAAATTTTTCAGTTCTTCTTACCGGTCAGGAACTCCGGCAGGGGCTTGCCCTGCTTGCTCCACTGATGATACTCGGCGGTGGCAGCGAACTCCACGTCACCGGCAGAGTTCAGGGCAGTCTCCACAGAGTCCTGCACCACGCCGATGATGAAGCCGACACCCACCATCTGCATGGCGACATCGTTGGAGATGCCGAACAGGGAGCAGGCCATGGGGATCAGCAGCAGGGAACCGCCGGCCACGCCGGAAGCACCGCAGGCACCCAGAGCGCTCATAGCGCTCAGCACGATGGCTGCAGGCAGAGACACCTGAATGCCCAAGGTGTTAGCAGCGGCCAGCGTCATGATGGTGATGGTGATGGCGGCACCGTCCATGTTGATGGTGGCGCCCAGCGGGATGGAGACGGAGTACATATCCTTGTCCAGACCCAGCTTTTCGCACAGGGCCATGTTCACGGGGATGTTGGCGGCGGAGCTGCGGGTGAAGAAGGCGGTCAGGCCGGACTCACGCAGGCAGCGGAACACCAGCGGATAGGGGTTGCAGCCCAGATAGATAAACATGATGAAGGGGGAGACGATGAGGGCCATGAACAGCATGGTGCCCACCAGCAGGGCCAGCAGCTTGCCGTACTGGGTAAAGATGGCAAGGCCGTTGCCGGAAACATTGGTGTAGACCAGACCCATGATGCCGAAGGGAGCAAGATTGATGATCCAGCGCACGATCTGGGAGACCGCATCGGCGGTGTTTGCCATAAAGGTCTTGGTGGTGTCAGAGCCGATCTTCTTCATGGCCACGCCGAACATGCAGGCCCAGAACAGGATGCCGATGTAGTTGCCGCTCATGATGGCACTGACGGGGTTTGCCACAAAGTTGGTGAGCAGAGTGCCCATCACTTCGCCCAGACCCTGCGGCACCACGTCCGACTGGGCAGCGTCTGCCAGCACGACCGTGACCGGGAACATAAAGCTGGTCGCCACTGCGATGGCCGCAGCCAGAAAGGTGGTGAGCATGTACAGCCAGATGACCGTGCCGAAGCGGCGGTCCAGCTTGGAAGAGCCCTGTGCCAGAGCACTTGCCACGATCACGAACACCAGCACCGGGGCGATGCCCTTCAGTGCGCCAACGAACAGGCTGCCCAGTTCACCCACCCAGCCTGCACCGGGGGCCACCAGAGCCAGCACCGCACCGATGAACAGGCCGATCAGAATGCGAACGATCAGGCTGATGCCGTTGTAGCGGGCAACTGCCTTATTCAACGTTTTCATATAGACACTCCTCTTTCCTATTGTACGCCAATGGCGCACAGCTTCCTGTCTCTTACACAAGGACGGGTGTTATTATAGCACATACGGCAGAGAAATGAAAGCGTTTTCAGACATTTTTCGTTCACAAATTTGCATTCAGGTCGGTGCCCATGGGGGTTTTCCGTTGATCTGTATTTGTGACAAGGACAGGTTTGCTTTTCAGGAAAAATAAAAGGGGCTGTTGCGCAAGGATAAAATCCAGTGCAACAGCTCCAGAGGTTTTTGTATTTTTATGCTCCCAGCGGCTGGGTGGGAGCAAGCTTCTGGTAGGCAAAGCGGGGCGAGCCGTCTGCCACATGGATGACACCGCAGCGGGTAAAGCCGTTCTTTTCCAGCAGATGCTGCATGACCTTGTTGTCGGCGTGGGTGTCGGCACGCAGGCTCTGGCAGTGCTCCATGCTCCAGTCCAGCACGGCCTTGCCCACGCCCTTGTGCTTTCCGGCCGATGCCAGACGGTGCACCGTGCCATAGGGCAGGGTATCGTCCAGCCACTGGCCGTCCTCAATGGCGGCGTAGGTGGGGTCCGCCCCCAGAATAAAGGCAAATACGGCCTCGATCTGGCCGTTGACCACATAGAGGAACAACCGGTTCGAGTCAATATCCTCCTCCAGCAGTTCCTGCGGCGGGAAATCATCCCCCCACTGGGTCGGGTTGCCAGATGCCTTCATGACTGCACGTGCATGGGCGTAGATCTTCAGGATCTGGGGCAAATCCCCTCTCACTGCTCCACGAAACATTCATTCCACCTCGTCTTTTCTGCGCTGCGCTCGGTCCGGCACAGCACTTTGAGAATTGTTCTTATTGTACTACAAATTACCATAAAAATCCAGTTCCCGCACCAAAGTACCTTAAAATGCTCCAAAACGGCAAAAAGCAGGGGCTGCTGCACTTTCGGCTAAAACGATGTGCAGCAGTCCCTGCTTTTAGAGTAAGTACCTTATGCGCTGGCGCGGCCATGGCCGGTGCGCACCAGCCGGTATTCCCGCGGGCTGAGACCATACCGCTCGTGGAACAGGCGGTAGAAATAGCTGGTGTTCTCGTAGCCCACCAGAGAAATGATCTGCTGGATGTTCATGTCGCTGCGGCGCAGCATGCGGGCAGCGGTCTCCATACGGTGCTTTTGCAGCAATTCCTTATAGGTGCGTCCGGTCTGGGCACGCACGCACTCGCTGACATATGCCAGCGAAACGCCGTACTCCCGTGCCACGTTGGAAAGGCTTGCTTCGCGGTAATTCTGGGTGATCTCTTTGAGTGCCGCCTGCACCAGTGCTTCGCGGCTGACCGTTCCGGCCCTGACTTCCGGCAGGATAGGATTCGTCTGTGTCATCTGCGTTTCCTCCGTAAAGGGTGCGGCGGGCGGGGACTGGGGGATGTCGGACGCCCGCCGCACAGGGAATGGCGGCTCCTGCCGCCCTACACCTCAGATACGAACCGACGCACCGGAATATTGCAGAAAGCTAAAAAATTTTTAGTCAATTTTCGTTGTAGGAGTCAGACCCCTCTCAGTCACGCCTGACGGCGTGCCAGCTCCCCCGAAGGGGGAGCTTTATCGGCACGAACCGGTAGATGCTTAAAAGCTCCCCCTTCGGGGGAGCTGGCGAACGCAGTGAGCCTGAGAGGGTTTTCGTCCTGCAGAAAAAGACCGCTTCCGCACCGGGCAGAAACGGCCTTTTTCAGGAGAAATAAAGAAAACACGAACCCTCAAAAATGAGGAAGGGAAATGCTCAGAACATGCTCTCGTCCTTATAGCGGCCGGTGCGCACGAACTGCACCCACTCGGCCACATTCACGGCGTGGTCGCCGATGCGCTCCAGATACTTAATGACCATCAGCAGGTCCAGCGCTGCATCCACCTTGCCGGGGGCTTCGGCGATCTCCTGCGCCAGCTGATGCTTGATGGCATTGAAGTCGTAATCCACCGCGTCGTCTGCGGCGATCACCCTGCGGGCGGCATTTTCGTCCTCTGCCGTCAGGGCATCGAGGGCATCCAGGATCATCTGGTGGGCCTTTTTGCCCATGGCAATGGCCTGACTTACCGCCGCGTCGCCCTCTTTGCGGACGGTGACAAGGTGGGGGATGATCTCGGCGATGTCGGCGGCATGGTCGCCGATGCGCTCAATATCCGTGACCACCTTCATGGCAGTGGAGATGCGGCGCAGATCGCCTGCCACCGGCTGCTGACGCAGCAGCAACGTCATGCAGCGGTGCTCGATATCCCGCTCCATATTGTTGATGCGGGCATCCTCCTTCACGATGGCCGCAGCCGCATCGGCATCAGCAACGCAGAGCGCTTCCAGAGCGTTCTCCACGGCATCGGCAGAGTTGCGGCCCATTTCGGTCAGCGAATTTTTCAGCGATTCCAGATCGGTGTCGTACTGTTTACGGATACTCATAGCTGTTTCCTCCTTTAACCGAACCGACCGGAAATGTAGTCCTCGGTGCGTTTATCCTGCGGTGCGCTGAAGATCTGGGCCGTGGGGCCCACTTCCACCAGCTCGCCCAGCAGGAAGAAGGCGGTGCGGTCACTGATACGGGCCGCCTGCTGCATGTTGTGGGTAACGATGACCACCGTGTAGTTCTTCTTCAGCTCACTCATCAGCTCCTCCACCTTCATGGTGGAGCCGGGGTCCAATGCGCTGGTGGGCTCGTCCATCAGCAGCACTTCGGGCTTCACCGCCAGTGCGCGTGCGATGCACAGACGCTGCTGCTGTCCGCCGGAAAGGCCCAGCGCGCTCTTTTTCAGGCGGTCCTTCACCTCGTCCCACAGGGCCGCGCCCCGCAGCGAGCTTTCCACCAGCTCGTCCAGCTCAGCCTTATTGCGCACGCCGTGCAGCTTGGGGCCGTAGGTGATGTTGTCGTAAATGCTCATGGGGAAGGGATTGGCCTTCTGGAACACCATGCCCACCCGGCGGCGCAGGTCGGTAAGCTGCATTTCCCGGGCAAAGATGTCCTCGCCCTTCAGCCGCACATCGCCCTCGATGCGCACATTCGGCACAAGGTCGTTCATGCGGTTGAGGGTCTTTAAAAAGGTGGACTTGCCGCAGCCGGAAGGGCCGATGAGCGCGGTGATCTCCCGCTCGCCCACGTCCAGCGAAATGCCTTTCAGCGCCTTGAAGTCGCCGTACCAGAGGTTCAGGTCTTTTGCCGATATCACCGGCACATTCGTGTTTTCCATAGAATACCTCATTGTTGAATTTCAACAGGAAGTTTACTGTTTCGGCCCTTCCCGTGAAAAGGTAGATTTGAAAAATCCGCAGATTTTTCAAATCTACGAAATTAAAAATAATTTTTCCGCTATTCATGGCCAGAGCGAATGCGGAGGCCATTTTGAGCAGTAAAATCAAATTTTACTGTTTCTGTTTCAACTTAGTCTTTGCCAGCCGCGCCGCAAGGTTGATGGCCAGCACCAGCACCAGCAGCACCGCGCCGATGCCCCATGCGGAATCAAAATCGCCGTCCTCAAAGGCACGCAGGTACAGCAGCACCGACAGGGTGGCACCGTTGGAAGTGTAGGCTTTGGCCACGCTCTTGGCAATGACCTCTGCGGCACCGGCGGTGAAAAGCAGGGCGGCACTTTCGCCCACGATGCGGCCCACAGCCAGAATGCAGCCGGTCACGATGCCGTCGATGCTGCAGGGCAGCACGATGGTGCGGATGATGTGCCACTTGCCTGCACCCAAGCCCATGGCACCCTCACGGTAGCCCTGCGGCACCGTCTTGAGGGATTCCTGCGTGGTTCGGATGATGGTGGGCAGGTTCATGACCACCAGCGTGAGTGAACCGGACAGCAGACAGGTCTGGAAGCCCAGCGCCTGACTGAACACCAGCATACCCACCAGACCGTAGATGATGCTGGGGATGCCCGCCAGCGTTTCGTTGGTGAACTCGATGACCTCGATGAGCCGCCGGTTGGAGGCATACTCGGTCAGGTAGACCGCCGCGCCCACGCCCAGAGGCAGTACGATCAGTAATGTCAGCACAATGACATACAGTGTGTTGAGGATGGCAGGCAGGATGCCGTCGGTCTTTTTCAGCACACTGGCAGTGGTAGAAAGGAACTTCCAGCTGATGTGGGGGATGCCCCGCACCAGCACCATGCCGATGATACCGGCCACCAGAACCATCACCAAAACGGCGCTGGCCCAGACCAGTGCGGTCATGACCCGGTTCCACATCTGACGGGAAGGCGAAAGGCCCTTATTCATCGCGGCTTCCTCCCTTCAGCACAACGTTCAGCACAACATTGATGATCATGATAAAGACGAACAGCACCAGCGCGATGCTGAACAGTGCCTGCCGCTGCAGACCGCCGGCATAGCTCATCTCCTTGGCGATGGCGGTGGTCAGGAAGGTGACGCTGCGGAAGGGACTGTCCGGCATGTTGGGGCTGTTGCCTGCCACCATCATCACCGCCATGGCCTCGCCGATGGCACGGCCGATGCCCAGCACAATGCCTGCGGCAATGCCGCTTTTGGCTGCCGGAATGCTGATCTTGAACCATGTTTCGGTGTCGGTGGCACCCAGTGCCAGACTGCCCTGCTCATACTCCGGCGGCACGGCGTTCAGTGCCGTGACCGACACAGACACGATGCTGGGCAAAATCATGATGGAAAGCACCACGATAGCGCTCAGCAGGCAGGCACCGGAAGCCTTGCCGAAGGTCTTTGCCACGGCGGGCACCAGCACCTGCATGCCCAGCAGGCCGAACACCACGCTGGGGATGCCGGACAGCAGCTCGATGGCGGTGACCACTACGGTGCGCAGCTTGGGGTCGGCGGCCTTGGAGAGGAACACCGCCGTCAGCAGGCCGATGGGCACACCGATGATGGCAGCGCCCAGCGTGCCGTAGATGCTGGACAGGATAAAGGGCAGGATGCCGAACAGCGGCTGGGCCGCCGTGGAGGCCCACTTTGTGCCGAACAGGAATTGGAACAGGCCGATCTTGTGGATGGCCGGCACGCCGGAGATCACCATGTACACCGAGATGAGCACCACGCAGCCCACAGCCAGCATACCGCACAGGAAGAAGATGAAGTTCATCACCGCTTCCAGCCATTCGGCGGGGGTGCGGGGCAACCGCACCCGGCTCAGATAGGATTTTTTGTTCATAGCTGAAATCCTTTATAAAAGCCGCGTCGGCCCGCAGAAACGGCAGCCCGACGCGGCGGGGTATTTTGTGAACGGCCTCGCCCTCTAACCGTTACTCGTTCACCGGCACAGCGCCTGCGGTGCGGATGAGGTCGGCTGCGTCCTTGCTGGTGGCAAAGTCCACAAAGGCCTGTGCCTGCTCCGACAGGGTCACGCTCTTGTTGGTGACGAACACGAAGGGACGCTGAATCTTGTAGCTGCCGTCCTTGACGGTGTCCTCGCTGCACTCCACACTCTCCACAGTGACCATGGCGACGGTGTCGCCCACAGCGGACAGGGAAGCGTAGCCGACGGCCAGAGGATTGGCCTCCACAGCGCTGATGACAGCGCCGGTAGCGGTCAGCTCCTGTGCGTACTTGCAGCTGTCCTTCACGTCCACGATGCTCTCAAAGCCATCTCGGGTACCAGAACCGGCCTCGCGGCCCACCAGAACGATCTCGCCGTCGTCGCCGCCCACATCCTTCCAGTTGGTGATCTCGCCGGTGAACATCTGCTTCAGCTGGTCCACGGTCAGGTCTGCCACCTTGCTGGCCTTGTTGACAACGATGGCGATGCCGTCCAGAGCCACGGTGGTGCCGTCCACGTCGTTCTTCTCGTCGTCCTTCAGGGCGCGGGAGGACAGGCCGATGTCCAGCGTCTTATCGGTAGCACCGGTGATGCCTGCGCCGGAACCGGTGGGGTCGTAGCTGACGGTGACACCCGGCTCCACCTCGGCAAAGCCCTCGGTCAGGGCTGCAATGACGTTCTTCATAGAGGTAGAACCGCCGGTAGCCACATTGCCGGACAGGGTGCCTGCAGCGGTCTCAGCAGCGGCAGAAGAAGAGGTGGACTCCGCAGCAGAGGATGCCACAGTGGAAGAGGCTGCGCCGCCGCAGGCGGTCAGAGCCATAGCCGCAGCAGCAGCGCCGCAGACAGTGATAAACGAACGACGAGTGATCTTTTTCATAACCCTTTTCCTCCAATAAATGCCGGAACGCCGTTCCGGCCGATGTTTTCTTGTGTTTTCCTTGGGAACGGCCTTATTGTACCGCACCGCCATGCGCGCTGCGACCATGTACGCGCAAAATGGAGGTAAAGCTTTTGCACAGGCTCCGGCGGCTGTGTCAAGCCTGCGTAAAGCCGGCATGAAAAGCCTGTACTCAAATTTTACAAACAGGATAAATATGCCGAAAATGCCATTTTCCGGCTGGGCAAAACGACAAAAAGCCCCGGGCACTCTTTCAAAGAATGCTCGGGGCAAAAGGGTCTGCGGGTCAAACCGTGGTAAGGGAAGGCAGAGTCTTGGTGGCTGCATAGCCGCCATTCTTCTTGACAAGGAACAGCGTCTCGCTGATGCCGTTGATGACGATCTTCAGCACCGCAGGCTGACCATTCCGGTAAGCTTCCTTGATTTCTGCATCGGGGAAGTTCAGCCTCAGATCTTTTTCCTCTGTGGCAAAGGGCTTGCCCAACAGCGTGTCGGAGACAAAGAGAGTCCCGGCGGGGGATACCTGCTTCAGCTTTGCTTCGCCCACGAAAGCTTGGAACATGTCGCCGTACTGTCCGCCCTGCCAGCTGCCGCCGCCGGCGTCATAGCGCAGTCTCACCTTGCCGGTGATGGCACCCTTGTCCGTGCCGGATTCCGTGCCCAGATCCACATCCAGACCAAAGACCTTCACGGTGAAGGGTCCGATCTGGACCTCGTCGTCTGCCAGCTGACCGCTGCCGCCGCAGCCGGTCAGCACGCCGGACAAAGAGATTGCTGCAGCCGCAGCTGCTGCGCTCTTCATAAAGGTACGCCGGGTCATTTTTTCTGCCATAATATTGCCCTCCTCTAAAAGCGTTTTTCTGTGCTTTTAGCGTACCACTTTTTGGGAGTCTGTCAACAAAAATATGACAAAAAGGCGCTCTGTACACATAATTTGCACAGAGCGCCTTCTGCTCAGCAGTATTTTGTTCCGTCCGGGCAGTAGAACTGCACGTACTTCTGCCACTCGGTCTCGCTGATGGTGCGGCGGTAGCAGTCCACCAGTGCATCCACGGCCTGCCGGTCCGCAAAGGTACCGGCACCCGGGCAGTCCAGCACCAGAATGCGGAACCATGCATCAAACAGGTGCTCGGTGAAGCCGGTGTCCCGCGCGCCGCACCGGGCATAAAAGCCCAGCCGCCGCACAGCCATAGTTTCGTCCTCCGCCTTATCCGGGCATTCGGCCTCAATGAGGATGGCCTGCGCACCGCGTTCGTGCTGCGGCAGGTCGGCCAGCAGCTGCGCGCCCAGCCCTGCAGAACGGTATTCCGGCAGCACGGCAAAGTAATCCAGCTGGCTCACCCTGCTGCCTGCCGGGCGCACCATGAGCAGGTACGCCGCCAGTGTTTCGCCGTCGAACACGCCCCATGTGTGGGCGGTGCCGTCCGCTTCGCTGTTCAGGATCATGCTCAGGGGCTTTAGCTCCGTGGGCGGAAAGTCCCGCCGCATTTCGTCCAGATAGACCCGCGTCAGTTCTTTTTCGTTCAGTTTCCGCCAGCTGTACACTTTGCTCATGGTTTTTCCTCCCGTATCTGCCTTTTGAACCAGTATAGCACACTCCGCGCGGGAACGCAAAAAGCCGCCGGGAGCGGCAGGCTCTGCCCTTCTCCCGGCGGCTTTTATGGGAATGCAGGAGCAACCAGTCTCCCGCACAAACTCCGTTCAGAATGCTGTGTGCGTTACAGCATCTTCTTCAGCTCGTCGTACACGAACTGAACCTTAGTGCCGATGATCACCTGGCAAGCGTTCTTGCTGGGGCGGATGACACCGGCAGCACCAGCGGCCTTGACAGCCTTCTCGTCCACCTTGGCGTTATCCTTGACCTCAAAGCGCAGACGGGTTGCGCAGTAACCAACTTCCTTCACGTTCTCCTTGCCGCCGACAGCAGCCAGAACAGCGGAAGCGACTTCGGTATAGTTGTTGTTTGCCAGAACGACCTTCTTCTCGGCCTCTTCGTCCTCGTCCTCACGGCCGGGGGTCTTCAGGTCGAACTCGGTGATGGCAAAGTAGAACACTGCGTAGAACACCACGAAGGCTGCGATGCCCAGAGGAATGATCATCCAGGTCTTAGCAGCTGCGGGCAGGGAAGCAGAGAACACCAGGTCGGTAGCACCTGCAGAGAAGCAGAAGCCGGCACGGAAACCGGAGTAGTAGGTGATGACGGTAAAGATGCCGTACAGAGCAGCGTACACAACGTACAGGGGGAAGCACAGGAACATGAAGCCGAACTCGAAGGGCTCGGTAACGCCGCAGACGAAGGCGCAGATTGCAGCGGACAGAACCAGGCCGATGGCAGCCTTCTTGTTCTTAGCGGTCT
Organism: Faecalibacterium sp. BIOML-A4; assembly: GCF_009679665.1. Taxonomy (NCBI): domain Bacteria; kingdom Bacillati; phylum Bacillota; class Clostridia; order Eubacteriales; family Oscillospiraceae; genus Faecalibacterium; species Faecalibacterium sp. BIOML-A4. Next base: position 42,276 of record NZ_WKZG01000006.1, read on the forward strand.
TGACCATAGCCAGAGCAGCGCCCAGGACACCGAACATCATGCAGGGGAAGAAGCCGGACATGTACATACCAAGGCTCCAGCCCACATCAGCAGAGGTCTCGCCAGCCCAGAAGTGGCTCAGGTCGCCCAGACCGATGGTGTCGAACCAGAACACGTTGTTCAGAGCGTGGTGCAGACCGGTGGGGATGAGCAGACGGTTCAGGAAGGCGTAGATGCCGGCGCCGATGCCGCCCATGCCAGCGATGCCGTTGCCGATTGCGACCAGAGCGTCGAAGATGACGGGCCAGACGAACAGCAGAACAACGGACACCAGAATGGAGATCAGACCGGTAGCGATTGCAACGAAGCGCTTGCCGGAGAAGAATGCCAGCCAGTCAGGCAGCTGGATATCCTTGAACTTGTTGTAGCAGGCAGCGCCCACAACAGCGGCCAGAATGCCGATGAAGGAGTTGCCGGCGACCTTCTGGAAGGCGATGTAGGTAGCAGTGCCTTCTTCCAGGTGACGGACCATGCCGACCACACCGGGGTTCAGCAGCTGCTGCATCATCAGGAAGCTGACCAGACCGGCCAGACCTGCGGTGCCGTCGTTGTCTGCAAGGCCGACAGCGGCACCAATGGCAAACAGCCATGCCATGTTATCGATCAAAGCGCCGCCTGCCTTGACCAGCAGGAAGCCAACGGTGTAAGCTGCACCGGAGGTTGCAGCACCGGGAACGCCCATAACGCCCGGAGCAAGGGCATAACCAAGACCCATCAGGATGCCGCAGATCGGCAGGACCGCGACGGGAAGCATCAAAGCTTTGCCCAGTTTCTGGAGATACTTCATCATAAAGCACATTCCTCCTTAAGAAATGTTTGTGTTTACAGACGCCTCTGGTTGCAGGCCGTCCATAATTCCGTAATAGAATAGTAACATATTTCCGCAAAAAAAGAAAGTCCCTTTCGCCTTTTTTCTATCAAAATGCATCAAAAGTCCTCATTTGGCAGTTTTTCAGTCGATAATTTTTGGGTTTTCCGCACAAGGGTCGTCTTTATGTTGAAAATTCTTTTCTTTTTACGTACATTTTGCCCAAAGGCTTGCATCCCACAGCCGAATCGGGTACTATACTATTATAAGAAAAGCGGGAACCCGAAGGAGGTTTATTTTATGGAATGGACTGATATCCGCCTGACCGTGGCCAAGGCCGACGCCGACAACGCCGAAGCCGTTGCCACCATGATCGCCGAGGGCGGCATCTATATCGAAGACTACAGCGACATCGAGCAGCAGGTGGCCGAGATCGCCCATGTGGATCTGATCGAGCAGGAGCTGCTGGACAAGCCCCGCGATACCGTTATCATCCATATGTATCTGGAGCCGGGCGCTTCCCCCGTGGAGACGCTGGCCCTCATTGCCGCCCGCATGGAAGCTGCAAACATCGCCTACACCGTGGAGACCGAGGGCGTGGAGCAGGAGGACTGGCAGAACGGCTGGCGCAAGTATTATCACCCCCTGGAGATCGGCAAACGTCTGGCGGTGGTGCCCTCGTGGCAGCAGTACGACACTGACCGGGTGAAGCTGATCCTTGACCCGGGCCTTGCCTTCGGCACCGGCGGCCACGAGACCACCAGCCTGTGCATGGAAGCGCTGGACGAGCGGGTGACCGGCGGCGAGCGGGTGCTGGACATCGGCACCGGCAGCGGCATCCTTGCCATTGCGGCGCTGAAGCTGGGCGCTGCTGTGGCCGAGGGCGTGGACATCGACCCTGTGGCCGTGCGCACCGCAGGCGAGAACGCCGCGTTGAACGGCGTGCAGGACAAGCTGACCGTGCTGGTGGGCGACCTTTCCGATAAGGCCAGCGGCAAATACGACATCATCACCGCCAACATCGTGGCCAATGCCATCCTGTCTCTGGCTCCTGCCGTGCCGGGCCTGATGGCGGAGGGTGCCACCTTTATTGCCAGCGGCATCATCGACAGCCGTAAGGACGAAGTGATCGCCGGGCTGGAAAAAGCCGGCCTTGCCGTGGTGGAAGTGAAGGAGAAGCGCGGCTGGGAGTGCATCGTCTGCAAGAAAGCGTAAGGAGATTTTATGCCGCACCGTTATTTTACCACCGAGATCTCTGACGGCACCGCCACCCTGCGCGGGGCCGATGCCCACCATCTTGCCCGCGTGATGCGTGCAAGGCTGGGCGATACTGTCATTCTATGCGATGGCAATGCCGTGGAATACACTGCCACCATCACCGGCTTTGGCGATGAGTGCGTGGAGTTCCGGGTGGAGCCGGGCTATCCCAGCGCCGCCGAACCCAGCGTGGAGGTCACTCTGCTGGCCGGCTACCCCAAGCAGGACAAGCTGGAGCAGATCATCAAGCACGGCGTGGAGCTGGGCGCAGCCCACATCGTGCCCTTCTTCAGCCGGTATTGCGTGGCGGCCCCCAAAAAAGAGGAGCAGAAGAACGAGCGCTACAACCGCATTGCGGCGGAAGCCGCCAAGCAGTGCGGCCGGGGCGTTCTGCCGGATGTGGCCCTGCCGCTGCCGAACTTTGGTGCCGTGTGCCGCACCTTTGCACAGTACGACCTTGTGCTGTTCTGCTACGAGTGCGGCGGCGCGCCCCTGCGCGACCCGCTGGCCGCAGCAAAGCCCGCCGATGGTGAAAAGCTGAAAATCGCCATCGTGACCGGAGCCGAGGGCGGCTTTGCCGCCGAGGAAGCCGAAATGGCCGCAAAGGCCGGTGCCAGAACGGTGGGCCTTGGCCCCCGCATCCTGCGGTGCGAGACCGCCCCGCTGGCCGTGCTTGCGTCCGTCATGACCCTGACGGGGAATCTGGAATAATGCTTTGTGCTGCCCGGCAGCGCCTGCGGGCCTTCCGGACAGCAACAAGGGGCCGCTCCCGGAAAGGAGCGGCCCCTTGTTTTTTTATTGGTCCGCTGTGCAGACGCAGGGCAGATCAGTCAATGAGACCCTTGTCCTTTGCATTCTGCCAGGTAAGGCAGACGCGCAGCTTGCTGACCGGGAAGCACGGATGGAACTTGTTGTTGTCCTCGTCGAACTTCATCAGCTCCTGCTCCACCATCCAGTGTGCAGCCTTCTGGGCATCGGTGTCGGCGGCGTCAATGTCCGCATACAGGTCCTCATCGGTCATGTTCTGCGGCTCTGGCTTGCCTGCACGCTCCCAGACCAGCTCTGCCAGCTCGATGCGGTCAGACGGCAGGGGGAGGCCCTGCATGTTCATCAGACGGTAGATGCCGGTGCCGGTCTCATAGGCACCCAGGATTACAGCGCCGCCGATGATGACACCGGGCAGGACGGGGTCCACAGGGTCTACCGGGTCCACAGGATCCACAGGGTCTACCGGGTCCACAGGGTCTACCGGGTCCACGGGGTCCACGATTTCGTACACGGCTCTGACCGTCACGTTGCCTGCGGGCATATCAAAGGTCGCCTTGGTCTGGTCCCCCTCATTGGGGAATTTCAGCAGGTCATTCTGTACAACGCCGTCCACCATCACGGTCCAGCCCAAGAACTTCAGTCCCTCGGGGGCTTTGTCTGCGGTCAGGGTGACCGGGGTGCCTTCGTAGATCTCGTCATTGGAGTCAACCTCGACGTCAACGCCCTCGTCCTTGATCGTTGCCGTGGCACCCTCGGCGGTCAGGGTGTAGCCGGGTGCCCGGTTGGTCAGGTAATAATAGTGGTGTACCTTTTTATACGCCACGCGGTAGTCATTCTGGCCCACAAGGTTCAGCTTGTTTGCATTGCCTTCGACCGTGAGCTGACGGCCTTCTGCCGGGTCGGCAACCTTGATGGTGGTTTGGGTGGTAAAGGTATCGCTGATGGTGATCTCCTTGCCGGACTCGAGGTAAATATCGCTCCCGTTCTCCTCAAACTTGGCGCTCTTCAGCTCTGCGGAGGTGCTGCTGCCCCGACCGAGATAAATGCCGTATTTGCTATTTTTGATCGTGCAGTTCTCAACGACCAGCTTGCCGCCGTCCCCATATTTATAATGGTATAACGACCCTGCCGGTTCGCCCGAAGAAATGGCAGCATTGTCACCCATGCAATCCACAGTGGCACCATTGACGCTCAATGTGCCGCCGTTCCATACCTTCAGTGCAGGGGACTCGTAGCCAAGATTAAGATACTGGTTGGTGTTGGTATAAGTACCGCCGACAAGGTTGGCGGTGGCGCCCGTCACAAACACATCGCAGTAGGTTCCGGTGACTTCGGCATCTGTGACGTTCAGCGTTGCATTATTGGCGACGCGCAGCGTCGGACGATCTTTGTATCGCGGGAGGTCCTTATAGGTGCGGGAGTAAGAGCCGCCGACGACATTGACCTGACTGTTCATGGCGTTCATGACCCAGCCGACGCCGGTGGCTTTCACATTCGTGAAGGACGAGCTGGGGGAATCATTGATCCAAAACGTTGCGCTGAAGCTCTCGCTGCAGTCGTAGGTGCCGCCGTTGACGATCACATTGGCTCCCTTATCTGTTTCAATAGCACGCATGACGGCGTTCATGGTGAGATCGTTAAACGTCCAGTTGCCGCCGAGCAGATAGCATGCGGCGATGTCGTCACACTGCACGTTATAGGTGCCGCCGTTAAGCACTGCGGTGCCCTTGAAGCTGTCTTCGGCATAGAAGCAGCGGATGAAGTCGCCTGCCATCTTGATGGTCTGCCCCTCAGCGTTGACGATCACGCTATTGGCGTTGCGGACTGTAATAAAGGTCGCATAGTCGTTATTGTGACTGTGCCCACCCTTATCAAAGGTCGTTTCTCCGGTGACGTTGATGACCACATCCTCGTCCTCAGCGTCGATCACGATCCCCTCTGTATAGGTACCGCTTATGGAATAAACCTTGCTGCCGCCATGCTCTTCAATGAACTTCTTGTTGATGGTCTCGCCGCCGGTCAGGGGGCAGGCCGCTGCCACCTCTCCGGAGGGCTCTGCAGGCGCATCGGAATTTTCCTGTGCGCTCACATTGCCTTCAAATTCTGTACTTCCCTCCAGAGCAAATGCGCTCACGGGAAGGACAGAGGTCATCATGCAGCCTGCAAGTACCGCACTGATGAGCCGTGTGCCAAACTTCTTCATAAAGATAACTCCTCTCTCGTTTTTTTCGTGCATGCAGGCTTTTTTCGCCTGCCCGCACGTTTTAAACATTTAAAGTATAGCATTTCTGCAGCAAGGCGCAATCTTCATTCTGTACGAACCTTTTGGACCCCCCCATTTTTTCGTGCGTTCTGTAAAAAAATGGAAGAGAGAATGCTTTCGCAGCCGCAGAAAAAACAGCCCGGAACGACCCACAGATCGTTCCGGGCTGCTGTGCCAAAAATGGTTTGGAGCGTCAGAGCTCCAGCAGAGCTTTCTTCACATTCAAAAGGTTCTGCGGGCTCACCGAGAAGCTGCGCAGGCCCAGCTGCAAATACTGCACCGTGTTGGCCGGGTTGCCCACCGCAAGGCCGCAGATAGTCACCGGCACATTGCGCACCTTTGCGGCATCCAGCACCATAGTGATAAGCTTTTTCATGGCGCTGCTGGCCGGGCGGTAGTAGTGCTCGGCGCTGGCAAGCTCCCGGTCTGCCGCGTGGGTGTACTGGGTCAGGTCGTTGGTGCCGACCACAAGAAAATCGACCCCGTGCTCTACAAATTCCTCAGCGGTCAGGCAGGCAGCGGGTACGCTGAGCATCACGCCGAACTTTGTATCTTCGTTGAACGCCACGCCGCGCTCCCGCAGGTGTTCGCGGCAGCGCTCCACCACACGCATGGCTGCGTCCCAGTCCTCCACATTCGTCACCATGGGGAACATCACCCGCAGCGGGCCGCGGGCGGCGGCGCGCAGCAGCGCACAGAGCTGCGTCTCGAACTGGTGGGGCTGGCGCAGACTGTTGCGGATGCCCCGCAGGCCAAGCTTGGAAGACTGCAGGCCCTGATAGGCGTCGGAAATGGTGCGGTCTGAGCCAAAGTCGAAGGTGCGCACCGTTACCGGGCAGCCCTTGGCGGCAGCAAGACAGGAGCAGTAGAAGAAATACTGTTCCTGCTCATCGAGGATGCGGCCCGGCAGCATCATGTAGCCGGTGCGCAGCAGGCCCACGCCCTGTGCACCGGACTGCATGGCCGTGTCGATGTCCTCCGGCCCAAAGCAGTTGGCCAGCAGCTCAAAGGGCTGGCCGTCCTTTGTCCTGTTGGGCAGAGCATGCAGCTGCCCCATCTCTTCGTTCTCCCGCTGCAGCTCGCAGATGCGGGTCTCGGCCTGCTGGCGGGCGGCAGCGTCCGGGTCCAGCGTGCACTGGCCCCCGGTGGCGTCCAGAATGACGGTGCGGCCGTCGCAGTCATCCAGAAAATCCCGGCCCACCTGCACGATGCCCGGGATATTCATTGCCCGGGCAATGATGGCCGCGTGGCTCTGGCCGCTGCCCTCTGCCGTGATGATGCCTAAAATCATGCCGGAGGGCACGCTGAACAGGTCGGTGGGCATCAGCCGCTCTGCGGCAAGGATCACCGGATGATCCAGCGCCAGCCACATGCGGGGGCGGTTGGTGATGATGTTGATGACCCGGCGGCTTGCGTCGAGAATATCCACACTGCGCAGCTGCATGTAGGGATTATCCTTCATGTTGGCCAGCTGGTCGGCGTAGCGCTGGCCCACCTGATTCATGGCCGCTGCCGCGCCGATGCCTGCATTGATGCAGAAGCGCACCTCGTTCATCATGCCCTCGTCGTCCAGCATCATGCTCTGGAACTGGAAGATGGCCTGTTCGCTGGGTGCGGCACGGTCTGCCATGGATTCCAGCTCGTCCTGCGCCGTGCGGATGGCATCGGTGAGCAGCTGCAGCTCCCGGGACGGTTTAAAGGGGCCCACGGTCGTGGTCTCCACATGGTGCTCCAGACGGCTCACCTGCCCCAGCACAAGGCCGGGAGAAGCGCAGGAACCTTTATACACTTTCATGTTCGGTCACCTCCGGCAAAAGCTCGGCTTCCGGCGTGGTCAGGGTGCGCCAGACCAGCGCCTGCAAAAAGGTATTGGGCAGCAGCGCGGCCAGTGCGGCCCGCGCCGCATCGGCACTGCCCTCAAACAGCGGTGCAAAGCTCTGCATCCGTGCCTGATCGCACTTTGCAAGGAATGCATCGCACAAAGTATGGGTGGTGTAGTAATGGGCCGGGTCCACACCGGCATCTTCCGCGGCGGCTTCCAGCGGGGCAAGGTCGGCATCCTTCATCTTGGCCAGCAGCAGGGCCGCATCCGCCGTCAGGGTGACCGGGTATTTCTCCCGCACGGCCTTTTGCACCCGCTCAAATTTTGCGTGGAACGCAGCAGCGTCCGCGCAGCTCTGGGCATCACAGGAGACAGCATAGGCACACCCCCGCAGATATCCCATAGCGCGGCGGGTATCATAGTAGCCCAGCTCGATGTTGCGGCGGGCGGTGTCGGGGTCAAAGTGCAGGATATCGCCCAGCTCCCAGTAGCTGCGCACCATCACGGTGGGCAGGCCGGTGAGGTTGGGGCGGGTGATGCCCACGCCTTCCAGATCGACGCACACCAGTTCATCCGCGCCCATGCGTTTGGCAAGACCGGTGGGCATGTTGTCGCTGTAGCCGCCATCCAGAAACTTGACCCCGTCGATCTCCCGCGCACGCAGGGCAGGGAAGCAGGCAGCGGAGGCCATCAGGTAGTCCTTGACCTTTCCTGCCGGGATCTCGTCCAGCGTCAGCTCCCGGGGCTTTAAGCCCCGCTGCTCCACCGTGACAAGGCCGAAGCGGATGGGAGCCGCGCGCAGGGCATCCTCGTCCAGAACCCGCTCCACGATCTCTTCCAGCGGGGTCACATCCATGCCGCCGGCTTTCACCACGCTGCGCAGGAACTGGTGCAGGGCCGAAAGGTCGGCATCCTCCTCCGGCAGCTCCATCACATCCTTGCTGCGGATGGCCAGCCACATATCGCGGGCCGTCTCGTACTGGTCCAGCACGAACATGGCACCGTTCAGGCTGCCAACGCTGGTGCCGGTAATGATCTGCGGGTGCCAGTCCAGCTCCATCAGCGCGCGCCACACACCCACCTGATAGCTGCCCCTGGCTCCGCCGCCCGCCAGCACCAGAGCTTTGCACGGAGCACTGCGTTCATCCATTGCATCCGCCTCCTTTGATCGTTTCCGGTTTTGTTCAGATTATAGCATATTTCCAGAGAAATTTCTTCCGTTTTTTGTAAATTGATGCCTTTCTCCCGGCAAAGAAACATGGTATACTTGTCAGGATCTCAAAAGGAGGCATTCTCATGCACTGCAAGCAATGGATCTTTGATATGGACGGCACCCTGACCGACAGCATGACCGTGGTGTGGGAGGGTGCCCCCGACGCACTGCTGCGCCGCTATGGCCGCACCCCGCGGGGGGATCTGCGCGCCACACTGCTGAACATGGGAATGCAGGAGGGCGCACAGTATCTGATCCGGGAGTACGGCCTGCCGCTGACCGAGGAAAGCTATTTTTCCGTGATGCGCGAGGTGATCGCCGAATTATACGAGACCGTGGAGCTGAAACCCGGCGTGCGCACGATGCTGGCAAAGCTGCAGGCCGAGGGCGCACGCATGTGCATCTGCTCCAACACCTGGGCCGAACAGTGCCGCACCGTGCTTACCCGGCTGGGCATCGCGCAGTATTTCTCCTTCATCGTGGAAGCGCGGGGCGTGCTGCACAAAAGCCGCCCGGAGGTGTTCTTTGAGTGCATGAGCCGTCTGGGCGGTGCAGATCCCGCCGCCTGCGCCGTGTGCGAGGATGCCGTATACGCCGCCGCCACCGCCCACAAGGCCGGGTATTACGTCATTGGCATCGCAGACCGCACCTCTGCCGCCGACGAGCCGGAGATGCGCCGCATCTGCAGCCAGTTCGTGCCCCGGTGGGATGCGCTGGACTGGACACGTGTGTAATAAAAAAGGGCCGCAGCGTGCGGTTCTTTTCTTTATCTGATCCTTCTTTGCTCTTGCATTTTGTGCGCAAGAAGAGTATGATATTATAAATAGGACTGCCCCAAGGGGGAAGTGTCCTCATTTGTGAGAATACACTCTGTGATTTTTAATATAAAGGTATAATATCCGTAAAGAGGAGACCTTCCGTCATGAACAACCCACTCGTCAGCATTATCGTGCCTGTGTACAACGTGCAGAATAGTGTTGCCCGCTGTCTGGAGAGCATTTGTGCCCAGACATGGAAGAATATCGAGGTCATTCTGGTCAACGACGGGTCCCGGGACGAAAGCTTTTCCATCTGTGAGCAATTCCGTGAAAAGGACCCCCGCATCGTTCTGGTGGACAAATCCAATTCCGGCGTGTCGGAGACCCGCAACTGCGGCATGTCCCTTGCAAGGGGCAAGTATGTGCAGTTTGTGGACAGCGACGATTATCTCGACCCTGATTTTACCGAGCGGCTGGTGACTGCCGCCGAAGCGAACAACGCCGATCTGGTCATTGCACCTTACTGGATGGTGATTCCCGCCAACTCTTCCAAGGCCACGCAGGCACTGGAAAACCTGCAGGAGAACCTTGGCATCGATGCCGAGAAAAAGCCTGATGATATCCGTGAATACGGCTTCCTGCCCGAGGGCATCTACGACCGCGATACCTTTGCCCTGCGCCTGATGGAGAAGCCCGCATCCTTCTTCTACAGCGTGCTGTGGAACAAGCTCTACCGCCGGGATATTCTGGCAGACCATCATCTTCAGTTCACCAGCGAGGTGCGCTGGGCCGAAGATCTGGTTTTCAACCTGGAATACATTTTGTACGCCAATGTTTTCGTATCCATTTCCAAAGCGGGCTACCACTATGTGCAGAACCCCCAGAGCATCTGCCACACCCAGATCAATCTGGCTTCCATCGTGCAGAACAAACTGCAGGTGTTCCGCTATTACAAGGAGCTGTACACAAAGCTGGGCCTGTACGATCAGGTGCAGCCGCAGCTGTATAAATTCCTGACCGCGTTCTCCGAGAACGCCTATCCCTCCGGTTCTCCCCAGAAGATCATCATGGACATGGCCAACCACTGGGGCTTTGGTGTTCTGGATGCTTCCGACAAGGAAAAGAAACACAAAACCGAACCCGATGCCTGATCTCCGGGCACGAAAAAAAGAGCCGTGAAAGCGGCTCTTTTTTGTTTACCCTTTTACCGGTCGATCCAGCTGCGGAAGGCTTCGCGCACTGCACCCTCCCGTCCGCGCGGGATGGGGATGCGCGCACCGCTGCACATCTGCAGCTCGCCCGCCGTCAGCAGCTGTGCCGCCGCCAGATTGACCACATAGGAGCGGTGCGGCTGCAAAAAACGCCCGTCTTCCAGCAGCGGCTTTGCTACCTCGGCAAAGGACACCCGCAGCGAAAGGGACACCACATCCTCGCCGCTGAGCAGATGGAAGTGCACCACATGGTGGGTGCACTCCAGATACTCGATCTGCGCATAGGCCAGCGCCCGCAGGCCTTCGGCGGTGACAACGGTCATTGCCGGGCCGTACTCCGGCTCGGTGGCGCGGGCAAGCAGGGCCGAAAGCTCCTGCTGGTGCACCGGCAGAAGCAGATACTGCATGGCATCCACCCGGAAAGCGCTGTAGGCGTGGGCCGGTGTGCGGGCCGCAAAGGCCAGCGGAGCCCTGCGGCCCCGGCGGCGCAGCTCCGCAGCCGCCGAAAGCCCTGCCGGGGCCGCTACAGCGCCCAGCTCGATGAGATACAGGTCAAACCGTTCTCCCTCGGTGTCCCGGCGCAGCAGCGCATCTGCATCCGGCAGCTGCTGCACGATGCACGCATCCTGCCGCCGGGCAAAATATTCCATGCACTGGCGTTCCAGCCCACTGCGCAAGGCCGCGTCCGGGCTGCATACCGCAATGTGAAATACCATCTCACATTCTCCTCTCCGCCAGCCGCCCGCCTTGATTTTTGCGCAGGGCTGGAGTATGATAAATAAAACTTTGCTGCATCGAAAAAAGAAAAAACGGAGGGACCCGCCATGCCGCAGCCGCTTGTCAGCGTTATTGTACCCGCCTATAACGCGGCGGGCTTCATCTCCCGCTGTGTGGAGAGCATCACATCCCAGAGCTACCCGGAGCTTGAGATCCTTCTGCTGAACGACGGCTCCACCGACGACACCCTTGCTGTCTGCCGGAAGCTTGCTGCCGCCGACAGCCGCATCCGTGTGGTGGACAAGCCCAACACCGGCGCAGCAGACACCCGCAGCTGCGGCCTTGCCCTTGCCCACGGCGAATGCATCCAGTTTGCGGACAGCGACGATCACCTGCTGCCGGGCTGCACCGCAAACCTGGTGGCTGCTATGCAGCGCAGCCATGCCGACCTTGTGCTGGCTCCCTACCGGATGATGGTGCCCCGCAAGGATGGCGGCTATGACACCCGGGAGTACAGCCTGCTGCCCGCCGGGGTGTACAACAAGGTGGATTACCTGTGGCAGCTCACCGGCAATGCCGCTGCCTTTTACTACGGCGTGCTCTGGAACAAGCTCTACCGCCGGGATCTCATCCAGATGGCGCACATCCGGTTCGAGCATGTGGTATACGCCGAGGACCAGCTGTTCAACACCCGGTATCTGCAGGTGGCACAGCGGTTTGCCGCCATCGACGAAGCCGCCTACTGCTACATCCAGAACCCGCAGAGCGTATGCCATACGCAGGTGAGCGCGGCGGACATGCTGCGCCACCGCAGCCGGATGTACCACACCTACAAGGAACTGTGCATCCAGCTGGGCGTGTACGATAAATTCCGCCTGCGGCTGCACGGCATCTATCTGAGCCTGTTTGAAAGCCCTCTGCCCAACGGCCCGGTGCAGAAGCTTTCCGACGCATTTGCCCGCACCCACAGCCGCATCTGAGAAAAGGAGAACCTATGGAATTTCCCCTTGTAAGCATCATCGTGCCCATGTACAACACTGCCGGGTGCATTGCCCGCTGTGTCAAAAGCATCTGCGCCCAGACTTATAAAAGCATTGAGATCCTGCTGCTGAACGATGGCTCCACCGACGACACCCTTGCCGTCTGCCGCGCCCTTGCCGCCAGCGACCACCGCATTGCACTGGTGGATAAAACCAACACCGGCGCAGCGGATACCCGCAATCAGGGCATTGCGCTGGCCCACGGCAAATACATCCAGTTTGTGGACAGCGACGACTGGCTGGCCCCCGATTTTACGGAAAAGCTGGTCTCCGCCGCCGAGGCTCACACCGCCGATCTTGTGATCGCGCCCTTCTGGATGGTGTACCCGGAAAACTATGTGGAGCACATTCGCCCATGGGAAAAGGCGCTGCAGCATGTGCTCCAGCGCAATCCGCCCCGCACCCGGGCCTATGGCTATCTGCCTGCCGGGGTGTACACCGGACAGGAGTACGCAAAGCATCTGATCCAGAAGCCGAACACCTTCTACTATGGCAGTCCCTGCAACAAGCTCTACCGCCGTGACCTCCTGCGGAAGCACAACCTCCATTTCCGCAAAGAATTGTTTGCGGAGGATCAGCTGTTCAACACCGAATATCTGCGCTATGTGCGCACCGCCGTTTCCATCCCGGACATCGGCTATTACTACCTGCAGAACAGCCAGAGCGTCTCCCACTCCAGAGTGACCACCGCCGATATCCTTCGGCTGCGGCGGCGGGTGATGGGCCTGTACAAGAGCATCTATACCGAACTGGGCATCTACCCGGAAACGCGGGCGGCCATCCTGCGTTCGCCCTTTGGCGAAAACGAGTTCACTCTTCCGCCGCTGGACACCCCACAGACGCACTGCTGCAAGCTGTGACCCTATAAAAAGCACCCGGCTGCCGCCGAGAGCCGCTCTGGCTCCTGCACGGCTCCGGGTGTTTTTTGCGCTTTCTCAGCAGCCGATGGCGGCACACTTCTCCGCCAGCCAGCTGCGCTCTTCGTCGTTCAGGTGCGGTGCCAGCTTTGCAAACACCTGACGGTGGTAATCGTTCAGCCATGCGATCTCGTCCTTATCCAGCACACCGGGCAGGATGGGAGAGGTGGCAATGGGCACAAACATCAGCGGTTCAAAACCAAGGAAGGTACCGTACTGGTTATCGGCCTTGTGCACGCACACCAGCTCGTTCTCGATGCGGATGCCCACGAGGTCGGTCTCGTAAACGCCCGGCTCGTCGGTGACCACCATGCCGGGACGCATCCGGGTGGTGTTGCGGCTGTTCAGGGCATGGGGGCCTTCGTGCACGTTGCCCACAAAGCTGACGCTGTGACCGGTGCCGCAGCGGTAGTTGATGAGGTGCCGCCACAGCGGTTCCCGGGCAATGGTGTCGATCATCTTACACTCGCAGTAATCCAGCCAGACGGCTCTGGCAAGGTCGATGTGGCTCTGCAGAGTCCATGTGTAGAAGCGCTTTTCGTCCTCGGTCAGCGGGCCAAGCGGGTAGGTGCGGGTGATGTCGGTGGTGCCGTCCATGTAGGTGGCACCGCTGTCCACCAGCAGAAAGCCCTTCTTTTCCAGCACAGCGTGATCTTCCGGGGTGGCGTGGTAGTGCATCATGGCTGCGTTGCCGCCGTAGGCCGCAATGGTGCCAAAGCTTTCCACAAGGAATTTATCGTCCGCACTGCGGTACTTGTGCAGAATTTCATCCACCGTCAGCTCGGTCAGGGTCTCACCGGCAGCAAGGCGGCTTTCCAGCTCGATCTGGAACCGCACCATGGCCACAGCGTCCCGGATATGGGCCTGCTTTGTGTGGGCAAGCTCCGTTTCGTTCTTCACGCCCTTCATCATCAGCAGCGGGTCGGTGCCGTTCTTCACGGTGAGGGCAGGGTTCTGCTCCAGCACCTGATACACGGCGTAGTTCACCGTGGCGCACTCGGCCAACACGGTCTGGGGTTCCGTCTCAGCAGCGAGGAACTTCAGCACATCATCATACTCCGCCAGCGTGATGCCGTTGGCTTCCAGCTCTGCCTTTGCCCCCGGGGTGACGCGGGCCGTGTTGATGAAGAGTACCGCGCGGCTGGGGGTCACATAGCAGTAGGCCATGGCATAGGGAGTGCACTCAATGTCCATGGCGCGCAGGTTCAAAAGCCATGCCAGATTATCCAGCTTGCCCACAAACTGAGCGGTGCAGCCCAGCTCCTTGAGCTTGCTGCGCAGTTGATCCAGCTTTTCCGCCGGGGAGAAGCCCGCATATTCCTTCGGCAGGATCCACGCTGGGGTATCCGGCAGGGCAGGGCGGCCCTCTGTCCACAGCTCGTCCTCAAGGTTCAGGGTCTTGATGGAAGCGCCCTTCTTTTCCAGTGCCTTTTTCAGGTCGTTCACGAGGGCCGTGCTGGCGGTCAGGCCGCACAGGCCCAGTGCTTCGCCCTCATTCAGGGCATTTGCGCAGTATTCCTCCACGGTGGGCACGCCGGGTTCCCCCATGCGCTGCAGCTTGATCTCGGTACCCGCAATTTCCTTCTCGGCCTGCACAAAATAACGGCCGTCGGCCCACAGGGCGCTCTCGGTGCGGGTGACCACGAAGTTGGAGTTCTCGCCGTGGAACCCGGAGAACCAGGTCAGGCTGGTGTAATGGCAGGGCAGGTATTCGCTGGCGTGGGGATCACCCACAGGGATCAGATAAACGGCCACGCCGTTTGCAGCCATGGCGGCACGCAGCGCGGCAAGGCGCTCTGGAACGGTATTCATGCTCATATGATTTGCTTCCTTTTCTCTCACCGGAAAGCCCGGCAGCGGTGCATTTCTGTTTGGCCTTATTGTATCATTCCGGGAAAAAGATTGCAATGCAAGGGCGGGACGGTTTGGAATGACCTCCGCTGCCGGAGAGCATCCTCGCTGGCTGGACCCTCTCAGTCAAAGCCTTGCGGCTTTGCCAGCTCCCCCGAAAGGGGGAGCTTTATTCGTGCCGACCTTCAGAAAACAAAAAGCTCCCCCTGAGTGGAACGACTTCCCCCGGCCGGGGGAAGATGGCGAAGCCAGAAAGGGGAACGGCTGGCGAACGCAGTGAGCCTGAGAGGGTTGGCGTCCTCTCAGCAAAACCGTCAGGTTTTGACTGAGGGAGTTCGTTCTCCCTCAAAATGCCGCCAATTTGCAAAAAAAGTTACAATTTTTTCTTGAAAAAGGCCGTTTTCCCATTGACAGCCTTGTTATAATAGGAGTGTAAGATTTTTGAGCCAGCACTCTGCGGCTCTGTGTGCTATTCAAAGAAAGAGGCAATTGAATCATGACCAAAATCGATATTTTCTCCGGCTTCCTTGGTGCCGGTAAAACTACCCTGATCAAAAAGCTCATCAAAGAGGCCTTTGCCGGCCAGCAGGTGGTGCTGATCGAGAACGAGTTCGGCGAGATCGGCATTGACGGCGGCTTTCTGAAGGAAAGCGGCATCCAGATCAACGAGCTGAACGCCGGCTGCATCTGCTGCTCTCTGGTGGGCGACTTCCGCACCGCCCTGCAGCAGGTGGTGGAGCAGTACCACCCCGACCGCATCGTCATCGAGCCCTCCGGCGTGGGCAAGCTCTCCGATGTGACCCGCGCTGTGGAAGGCGTGGCCGAGCATCTGGATGTGCAGCTGAACAGCTTTGTCACCGTGGCCGATGTGAACAAGGTGAAGATGTATATGAAGAACTTCGGCGAGTTCTACGACGACCAGATCAGCCACGCAAGCTGCATCCTGCTCAGCCGCACCCAGACCGCCAGCGAAGAGAAGATCGCCGCTGCGGTCGCCATGCTGCGCGAGAAGAACCCCACCGCTACCATCGTGACCACCGCATGGGACGAGCTGACCGGTGAGCAGATCCTGAAGGCCATGTCCACCAAGGACGACTTCAAGGCAGAGCTGATTGCCATGGCTGCAAAGGCCAACGAAGAGCACGCCCACGAGGACGAAGAAGAGCATCACCACCATCATCACCACGATGACGAGAACGGTGTGTGCAGCTGCGGCCATCATCACGACCACGATGATGACGACGAGGATGAGCACGAGCATCACCACGATCATGATGAGGATGATGACCACGATGAGCACGAGCACCATCATCACCACGATCATGACGACCACGACCATTGCTGCTGCGGCCACCATCACGACCACGATGACGACGATGACGAGGACGAGCACGAGCATCATCACGACCATGACGGCCACTGCTGCTGCGGCCATCACCACCATCATCATGACCACGATGCCGACGAGGTATTCACCAGCTGGGGCGTCGAGACGGCCCGCAAGTTCACCAAGGCAGAAGTGGAGCACGCCCTCACCGAGCTGGATACCGGCAATTACGGCATGATCCTGCGCAGCAAGGGCATCGTGAACGGCGGCGCAGACGGCTGGCTGGAGTTCGACTATGTGCCCGGCGAGTGGGAAGTGCGTGCCCGCGGTGCAGATGTGGGCGGCAAGCTGGTCGTGATCGGCTCCAAGCTGAACGAAAAGGCCATTGCAGAGCTGTTCGGCTGCTGAACTCCTTCAGTCAAACCCTAACGGGTTTGCCAGCTCCCTCGGAGAGGGAGCCTGATTGGATAATGATTTTTTAAGGAGAAACCATTCCTATGGCAAAAGAAATTCCGGTCTACCTGTTTGTGGGCTTTCTGGAAAGCGGCAAGACCAAATTCATTCAGGAGACCTTTGAAGACCCCAACTTCGACTCCGGCGACAAGACCCTGCTGCTGATCTGCGAAGAGGGCGAAGAAGAGTATAATCCCAAAAAGTTCGCCTTTCCCGGCGTGACCGTCAAGGTGCTGGAGGACAAGGCCGAGTTGAACCCGCAGAATCTGCTCAAGCTGGAAAAGGAATCCGGTGCAGGCCGTGTGGTCATTGAGTACAACGGCATGTGGCTGCTGCAGGATCTGGCCGAGGCTCTGCCCGAGAGCTGGATCGTGTACCAGTGCATCGCCACCGCCGACGGCACCACCGCCCTGACCTACGCCCGCGACAACTCCATGCGCAGCCTGCTGCTGGACAAGATCGCCCGCAGTGAGCTGATCGTGTTCAACCGCGCCGAAGCTGTGAACAATGACGCCGCCCGTCAGGAGCTGCACAAGCTGGTGCGTCAGGCTTCCCGCAAGTGCGACATCGCCTACGAGTTTGCCGACGGCAGCGTGGCCTATGACGACATCCCCGACCCGCTGCCCTTTGACATCAACGCGGATATCATCGACATTCCGGATGACGACTTCGGCATCTGGTACATGGACTGTCAGGACGAGCCCCAGAAGTACACCGGTAAAACGGTCAAATTCCTTGCACAGGTGTGCCAGACCAATCGTGCCGGCAAGAACAGCTTCGTGCCGGGCCGTTTCGCCATGACCTGCTGCGTGCAGGACATCCAGTTCGTGGGCTTCCCCTGCAGCTACGATGGCTACAAGGCGCTGGAGCAGCGCGCATGGGTGCGGGTGACCGCAAAGGTAGGCTACAAGTTCCATAACATCTACCGCGGCAAAGGCCCGGTGCTCACCGCTGTGTCGGTGGAGCCCGCCGAAAAGCCGCTGAACGATGTGGTAACATTCTCTTGATCTGATCTTTCAAGGAGGTCCCGGCATGAAAACACTGTTTCGTATCCTTGGCACGGCCGCTGCTGTGGCCGTTACCGGTGCTGCCATTGTGGCACTGGACAAGATCCTGAACCAGAAAGACCCGCTCCATGTGGAGGAAGTAGAGTTCCCGGAGGACGCCGAGCAGAACGCTGAGGAAGCCGCCAAGACTGCCGAAGCCTACGCCGAAGCGGAAACCAAAGCCTCCGATGCTGCCAACGAAAAGGCTGCAGAAGAAGCTGCGCCGGAAGCTCCTGCCGAAGAAGCCTCTGCCCCGGCGGCACCCGCGGAGGGCGGTGAGAAGCCGGTGTTCGACCCGGAAGCTCCCAACCAGAACCCTGTGGAAGCAGGCCCCGCCGTTGCTCCCAAAGACGAGAGCGGAAAATTCGACCCCACCAAGATCGCCGAAGCCAGCGACTTTGGCGACTGGGAAGAACAGGGCTGCAAAGGATAACCTATGACCCAAAAAGGGACGATGTGATGTTCACATCGCCCCTTTTTTGTTATTCTCCTCTTGCCAGCTGCTGCAGCTTTTTCCTGTCCAGCACCTGCACGCCGCCCCGGAACAGCCGCACCCAGCCCTCCTGCGCAAAGTATTTCAGCATCCGGCTCACCACCTCGCGGGCAGACCCCATGTATTTTGCCATCTGGTCGTGGGTCATGCGCACCTCATCACCGCCGGTCTTGGCCAGCTCATCGGTGAGAAAAATGGCAAGCCTGCGGTCTGCGCTCATGAACAGCACCTGCTGCATGGTCCACATGCTGTCGGAAAAGCGCTCCGCCGTCATCTGATAGGCGTAGCAGCGCACATGCACGTTCTGCTGCATCAGCCTGCGGAAAACGCCCGCGCTGATGCAGTAGGCCTCGGTGTCCTCTTCGGCATCAATATACAGGTCGATGTTCACCGAGTCCATCACGCAGGAGGCCGACAGGATGCACACCTCCCCGCCGAACAGGCGGTAGAGCGTCACGTCCCGCCCGTCCTCCGAGAGCAGGTAGGCCCGCAGCTGGCCCGAGCGCAGCAGCAGGATGCCCACGCAGCTTTCCAGCGGGCTGTGCACCCTTGCCCCCTTTGCGTAGTGCACCGGCCGGGTGTAGCGGCAGAGCATGTCCTGTTCGTCGGGTGTCAGGTCGTTCCAGAAGGGAAAACCTTTGGCCAGACAATCGCGGTGTTCCTTTGTTGTTTCCGACATTGCTTTTCATCCTTTCCGCAGGGCCTTGGCGGCTTCAGTGCCCGCCTGCGCGCCCTCATACACGGCCTTTGCCACCTGCAGAAGGCCGCCGGTGCAGTCGCCCGCCGCATACAGGCCGGGCACGGTGGTCTGCATTTTTTCGTCCACCACGATGCGGTTCCCGTCCACCTCTGCGCCGATCTTCCTAGCCAGTGCGGTGCTGCCCGCCACGCCCAGTGCCACAAATACACCGCTGACAGGCAGCTGCACACCGCCTGACAGCTGCACGCCGGTGACAACGGTTTCGCCCAGAACAGCCTCCACCGCCTGCGGATAGACTGTGACCTCTGGCGGGAAGTCCGCCGTCAGCGGTGCGCCGTTGGTCAGCAGGGCAACGCTTTTTGCCACCGGCAGCAGAGCCTGCACCTCGTGCAGGGCGTACTCGCCGCTGCCCAGCACCGCTACGTCCTTTCCACGGTAGAAAAAGGCGTCGCAGGCGGCACAATAGCTCACGCCGTGCCCCTCCAGCCCGGCAAGGCCCGGGATGCGCGGCACCGCCCGGGATGCACCCGTGGCAAGGATCACAGCGTCCGCCGGGTAATTTTTATCCACTGTTTCTACGGTGAGTTTATCCGTATAGGTCAGGCCCACGGCTTCGGCTGTGACGAATCTCACACCAAGGCGCTTTGCATTCTCGATGCTGCGGCGTTCCAGTTCCGCACCGGAGACCGGCTCGGCAAAGCCGTAATAGTTTTCAATTTTTTCGGCGCGGTCCAGCGCACCGGGGCCTTTGGTGAGCACCGTGGTATCCACACCGGCGCGGACAGCGTACAGAGCAGCGGAAATGCCTGCCGGGCCAGAACCTATAATGATGATGCTGGGCATGAGAAAACCCTCCTTCGGATGCATTTTTCTACAGTATACACCTTTTTTTGAAAAATTTCCGTGACCGGGTCGCAAAGCATCGGTTTTTCGGACGGTCCTGCTCCGGTTCGCGGTCAGCGGATCGTTCCATGCACAAACGCGCTGTCGTACAGGAATCTTCCTGCTCGGCAGCGCGCTTTTTTCTTTCAGAACACCAACTGCACCAGCAGCACATAGCACAGCGTACCGCCTGCGACACTGAGCAGGGTCTCATGCTTCCACTTGTGCAGGCCCACCGTCACCAGCAGGGCGATGGCCTCCGGAATGCCGCGGCTGCCCGCAAAGGGGGTGACGCTTTTCAGGCAGTAGACGATCAGCATACCAAAAATGGCTGCGGGCAGCACCCTGCCCAGATACCGCACCACCTCCGGCGGCTGTTGATCCTTGGAAGAGAACACCACAAAGGGCAGAAAGCGGGTGAGCATGGTGGCGGCGGTGCACACTGCAATGGTCAGGCCCATCTGGACTGCGGTCATGCGCCCACCTCCTCGCCGTTTTTTTCTGCTTCGGTGCCTTCGGCCTTTTCGATCGGTTTACGCAGGGCCAGCAGCAGGATCAGGATGCATCCCATGGAGGGCAGCAGAAAGCTGCCGGAGCCAAAAACAGCCAGACACACCAGCGGGGCGGCAAGGCCGATCAGGGCGCTGTAGTGCTGCCGGTCCTTTTCCCACTGGTTGAGAAAGATCACCGTGAACATGGCGGTCATCACAAAGTCCACACCCTCGGTGCTGAAGGGCAGCACCGAGCCCACCACCGCGCCAAGACCGGCACTGGCCACCCAGTAGAACTGATCCAGCAGGGTGATGAAGAACATGAACCAGCCCCTGTCCACCCCTTCCGGCGGCTCGGCCGAACAGGTGATGGAAAAGGTCTCGTCGCTCATGGCAAAGATCATATAAAAGCTGCGCAGGCCGTAGCCCTTGTAGCGTTCCAGCATGGCAAGGCCGTAGAACAGATGCCGCGCCTGGATCATGAGCGCCATCAGAAACGCCGAAAGGGGTGAGAACGCGCTCAGCAGCAGGCTTGCCAGCACAAATTCCAGCGAACCGCCGTACACCACGGTGCCCATGAGCATGGGCATCCACACCGGCAGGCCCAGCGACTGCACATAAATGCCATAGCCCATCCCCAGCACAAAATAGCCCGCCA
Organism: Faecalibacterium sp. BIOML-A4; assembly: GCF_009679665.1. Lineage (NCBI taxonomy): Bacteria > Bacillati > Bacillota > Clostridia > Eubacteriales > Oscillospiraceae > Faecalibacterium > Faecalibacterium sp. BIOML-A4. The sequence continues at coordinate 62,990 of NZ_WKZG01000006.1, forward strand.
GCACCGGAATGGTCTGCGGTGCGGCGGCACGCAGTGCCCGCCATACGGTGCTCTGCCGCCTTATCAGTTGTTGTTTGGTTACGTGTTCCATTGGCCTTTCCCTCAAAATACGATGCCGGTTTCCTCTTTGGCCTCATTGCCGCCGATAAACCCATTCTCTCGATATGAATATGTCTGTATTATAACAGGTCTCACGGCTTTTGCAAAGGTGTATCCCCACTGCTTTTGGCAGAACGACAGATTTTTTCTTTAAATTTTATGCAATTTTTAACGGATACAAAGTGACTCGCGGTCAGCGCTTTATTATTTTAATGCAGTAAAGGTTCTTTGCAGGATCCTGTTCCTGAAATATCCCTAAAATGCCGTTCGTGCTTTAGTCATACTCATCTGACAGATGCCGTCTTTTCCGGTATCCTGTCCGTATCTCAAGGACGGCTGGCCGAAAGCACCCGCCTTCTTTCGTTTATTCTGTATTTAGTAGGAGGACATTTTATGGCAACCATGAAGGACATCATCCAGAGCCCGCTGCTGGCCCTGTTCGGCTCCATGGCGCTGGGCCTGTTCGCCAGCTCTGCCAGCGGCAGCAAGGTGGTCAAGGGCGGCATCAAGGGCGTGCTGCCGGTGCTCATCATCATGACAGTGCTCTCCCTCGCCGCACGCCTTGCAGGCTACGGCTCCGTGCTGGGCGGCCTTGTGGGCATCTTCATCATCGTGATGCTGCCCATCGGCATCCTTACCTCCTATGTGCTGTGGAAGAAGGGCAAGATCCAGGTAGTAGATAAAGAGCAGAAGTAAGGGGAAACAAAAGAACTCCCGGACGGATGTCCGGGAGTTCTTTGTTGCTTATTCTGCCTTTTCGTCCTTCTTGAGCATATCCAACTCGGGCATCAGCTCGGTGCTCACAATGGTGAGCATCTCCTCCAGCTTTGCACAGTCCTCGGGTGAGAAGCGCTCTCTTGCGCGCTCCACCACAGTGTGCAGGTAGGAATAGCTGATGTTGTAGTAATCGATATACTTCTGGGTGGGGCGCAGGTGATACTCGCGCCGGTCGGTGGTGGACTGGATCTTTTCCACATAGCCCTTCTTCACCAGACTGCCGATCTTATACGCCGCGTTGGGGGTGGAGATCTGCATCATGCGGGAAAACTCCGCAATGGTGGGTTCGCCCATGGCCATGATGCCCTCCATGCAGAAGGACTCCACCGTGGTCAGCGTGGCTTCCCGGGTGGCAAAACGCTGAAAAATGTTCTGGTAGAAATGCAGCTTGAATTTGGTGTATACGTCCTGAAATGCCTGTTCCAGCATAGGTCGTGTGCCTCCGATAGTTCATTTTATTTAAAAATACCACGTTTTGGCCGCGGCGCAAAGCGAAACAGCTGAATTTTTGGCAGGAATTTATTCTGCCGCCTTTTTGTTCGTGCGCACACGGATCACGCTGAGCACCACCAGCTCTACGGCAATGGCAACGGCCAGCAGGATCAGCGAGGTGAACAGGCTGCCATTTGCGCCAAGGAAAGCCTGCGCAATGCCCGTGATGACATAGCACACTGCCGCGCAGGAAGCCGCCGTAATGGCGTAGGGCAGCTGGGTGGACACATGGTTCACATGGCTGCAGTGGGCACCGGCGGATGCCATGATGGTGGTGTCCGAGATGGGGGAGCAGTGGTCGCCGCAGACGGCACCGGACAGGCAGGCCGCAATGGAGATGACCAGCATCTCGCCCTCCGGGAAGGCATGGCACACGATGGGGATGAGGATGGAGAAGGTGCCCCAGCTCGTGCCGGTGGCAAAGGCAAGGAACACTGCCACAAGGAAGATGATGACCGGCAGCATGTACTGCAGCGCTGCAGCAGAGCCACTCAGCAGGTTGGCAACGTAATATTTTGCGCCCAGCAGGCCGGTCATGCCGGACAGGGTCCATGCGAGGGAGAGGATCAGCATGGGGCTGACCATGGCCTTGAAGCCCTCGGGAATGCAGGCGGCAAAGTCCTGAAAGGTCATCACATTGCGCACGCGGTAGAACACAAAGGTGAACAGCAGGGCAATGCTGCTGCCCAGCACCAGACCTGCAGAAGCGTTGCAGTCCGCAAAGGCGGTAACGAAGTCCACGCCCTCAAAGAAGCCGCCGGTGTAGATCATGCCGAAGATGCAGGCCACGATCAACACCAGCACCGGGGCGAGCAGGTCTGCAACATGGCCGCAGGTATCGGTGCCATCGTCCACATCGTTGCCGTAGGGACGGTCCTCGGTGGTAAACAGGTCGCCGTTTTTGGCGTTGTCCTCGTTGAGCTTCATAGAGCCAAAGTCCGTGCCGGTGAAGATGAGGAACAGGCTCATCACGATGGTGAGCAGGGCATAGTAGTTATAAGGAATGGTGCGCAGGAACATGGTAAAGCCGTTGATGCCGGAGCCTTCCGGCACGCTGGAAGTGACCGCAGCTGCCCAGCTGGACACCGGCGCAATGATGCACACGGGTGCTGCGGTGGCATCGATCAGGTAGGCCAGCTTTGCGCGGGACACCTTCTGCCGGTCGGTGACGGGGCGCATGACAGAGCCCACGGTCAGGCAGTTGAAGTAGTCGTCCACAAAGATCATCACGCCCAGCAGCAGGGTGGCAAACTGCGCACCGGCCCGGGAGTGGATGTGGGTGGAGGCCCAGCGGCCAAAGGCGGCAGAGCCGCCGGCCTTGTTCATCAGGGCCACAAGGATGCCCAGCATGACAAGGAACACCAAAATGCCCACGTTGCTGCTGTCCGAAAGCTTGGCCACCATGCCGCCGTCCTCATTGAAGAACAGGGTGTTGATGGCCAGCTCCAGATTGCCGTTGGCATATAGCAGTGCACCGGATGCGATGCCCACCAGCAGGGAGGTGTACACCTCCTTGGTGTTCAGCGCCAGCACAATGGCGATCACCGGCGGCAGCAGCGAAAAGATGGTGCTGTACACCGCACAGGTATAGGTGGACGGGTCCGCGATCTTGCCGGGCGTTGCCGCTGTGCACCACAGCAGCAGGGCAAACACCAGCAGAGCTGCGAACCATGAAAGGTTCTTATTTTTCATAACGGATTCCTCTTTTTTCAAATTTCCGGGGATGCATACCCCTCTTTGCGCAGGAAAAACTATCCCCATCGAATGCAAAGGGAGGTGTGCGCCGCGCCGGACTATAAAGCGATGTATTTTGAGCTGTTCCGGGCCAGCGTGCAGGCCGCACAGCTTTTGCAGGACGCGCAGAAGCGTGCTGAGCAGCACTTGCTGGAAGCTGACCCGCCGCCGATCCGATTGGAGCAAACAGAGCAGACGGATGAAGAATAGTTTTCTTCGGTCAGCGTCCTCGCCCTCTCAGTCACCTTCGGTGCCAGCTCTCCCAAAGGGAGAGCCTTTGGCCAAACCGGGAACTTTACCGTACTGCCAAAGCCTCCCTCATTGAGAAAGACTTCCCCCGGCTGGGGGAAGATGTCGTGTAAGCGACAAAAAGGGGAACGGTGGCATCGCGCAGCGATGACGGAAGGAGTTTTACCCCTTCTTTGCCTCCGCCTTGGCTGCGAACTTGGCGTTGTTGATGACAAAACGTTCGTGGGTGCCGCCGCCTACAGGGCCTTTTTCGTCGTGCAGGGCCACCTTGAAGGTGAGCTTGCGGCCTTCCACCGCCACCAGCTCGCTCTCGCAGGTCACGGTCATGCCCACGGGGGTGGGGGCGGTGTGCTCCAGCTCGAGCTTGGTGCCCACCGAGCCATTGCCCTCACCCAGCGCGTCGGCCACGCTCATCCAGCAGGTTTTTTCCGCCAGAGCCACAAGGGCCGGGGTGGCAAACACATCCAGCGTGCCGCTGCCCATGGTCTTTGCGGTGTTGGCTGCGGTGACGAGCACGCTCTGTTCCCCGCGGATACCGGTTTCCAATGTCATATACTTTCCTCTCCTTTTGCGCGCCGTATGGCGCATTTTATTTTTGAACACCTTTATAAGATACCACATTTTGCACCAGAACGCACCCTATTTTGCACTTTTTTGTGAATTTCTCTTTTTCTTTTTGCGCAAACGGGCTGCCAAGTCCTCTCTCTTTGGGAGAGGTGGCACCGAAGGTGACGGAAAGGGCGAGGACACTGACCATGCGGCAACCTCTTTTTTGTTTTCGCCTTCCCTCCAATCCGCATCCTTATTGCGATTCAAAAACGCAAATTTTCTGCGTTTTAAGGCAAATTTCATCAATTTAGAGCAGACGCCAAAAATCTTTAAAAAAGCCTTGACAAGGAGCATTCCGCGTGCTACTATGAACACATGAACAAGCGTTCATGTGAATCCACAGCGAAGGGAGATGTCAACATGGCGGAAATAAAGGAAGCAATGCCCGCGCCGCAGCCGGAAGCCTTGGATATGCCGGACGACGAGGTGCTGTACGAGCTAGCCGACCTGTTCCGGGTGTTCGGCGACTCCACCCGCATCAAGATCCTGTATGCACTGCACGACAACGAGCTGTGCGTGCAGGACATTGCAAACGCCGTGCAGCTGAGCCAGTCGGCGGTGAGCCATCAGCTGCGGGTGCTCAAGGATTCCAAGCTCGTGCGGTTCCGGCGCGATGGCAAAACCGTTTACTACGCACTGGACGATGACCATGTGCGCAGCATCCTCTCCATGGGGATGGATCATATCGAAGAATAACGAAAGGCTGGTATTACTTATGAAGAAGAGCTACAAGATCGAAGTGGACTGCGCAAACTGCGCTCAGAAGATGGAAGACGCTGCCAACACCGTTGCAGGCGTGGCAAATGCTACCGTCAGCTTTATGACCCAGAAGATGAAGGTGGAGTTCTCTGAAGGTGCAGACCCCCACGACACCATGGTGAACGTTCTGGCCGCCTGCAAGAAGGTGGAGGACGACTGCGAGATCTTTGACATCTGATGCGCGGCAGGTTGCTGCACACGATCAACAGCCTCGCCCTCTCCGTCACCTGCGGTGACGGAGAGGGCGAGCCCGCTAAAGAAAAAAGCATCTGCAGCAAGAATTCGTAGATTTTCTGAGAGCTCAAACGAATGTGCAGATGCTTTTTACTTTGTGTGCGATTGTGTTGTGCAATAACTTTTTCTGTTGAAAAATCAGACAGTTTTCAACAGTTTCCACTCAGTTTTCAACACCGTTTGCGGAAAAAGCATAAAATAAACGTGGAAAAGCGCTTTTACGCCTGAAAAACTGTGTGGAAAACACGGGTAAAACCGTGGAATATCCATTTTTATGGGGAAAAGTTGTTGAAATCCCCGCCCGCCGCAGCGTGATGCGGCCCATGGATCCCGCAAAAGGAGAGTTTTGTATGAACAAAAAGCAGAAAAAGAACCTGCAGCGCATCATCATTGCGCTGATTTTGGTGCTCATCCTCAAGCTTTTGCCCCAGTTCCCCACGCCGGTGGAGCTGGTACTGTACTGCATCCCGTATCTGGTGGTCGGCTGGGACGTGCTGCGCAAGGCACTGCTTGGCATCAAGAACCGTCAGCCCTTTGACGAGTGCTTCCTGATGGCCGTTGCCACTGTGGGTGCATTTGCACTGGGCGACTACGTGGAGGGCTGTGCCGTTATCATCTTCTACCAGATCGGCGAGCTGTTCCAGAGCGTGGCCGTGGGCAAGAGCCGGCAGAGCATTTCCAGCCTGATGGACATCCGCCCGGACTACGCCAACATTGAGGGCGAGGACGGCAGGCTGGAGCAGGTGGACCCGGACGATGTGGAGATCGGCACCGTGATCGTGGTCCAGCCCGGTGAGCGCGTGCCCATCGACGGCGTGATCGTGGAGGGCGCTTCTGCCCTGAACACCGCCGCCCTGACCGGCGAGAGCCTGCCCCGCGATGTGCAGACCGGCGATGAGGTCATCAGCGGCTGCGTGAACATGACCGGCCTGCTGAAGGTAAAGACCACCAAGGAATTCGGCGAATCCACCGTTTCCAAAATTCTCGATCTGGTGGAAAATTCCAGCATGAAGAAGGCCCGCGCCGAGAACTTCATCACCCGTTTTGCCCGCGTGTACACCCCCGCCGTGTGCTATGGCGCATTGGCTCTGGCCTTTATCCCGCCCATCGTGCTGCTGCTCATGGGCCAGCCCGCCCGCTTTGGTGACTGGGTCTACCGTGCCCTGACCTTCCTTGTTATCAGCTGCCCCTGCGCACTGGTCATCAGCATTCCCCTGAGCTTCTTCGGCGGCATCGGCGGTGCATCTGCCTGCGGCATTCTGGTCAAGGGTTCCACCTATCTGGAAGAGCTGGCCCGCACCGGCATCGTTGTGTTCGACAAGACCGGCACCCTGACCCAGGGCACCTTTAAAGTGACCGGCATCCACCCCGCAGAGGGCACCAGCGAGGAGCAGCTGGTGGAAGCTGCCGCGCTGGCCGAGAGCTGGTCCAAGCACCCCATCTCCCTCAGCATCAAGGCCGCTTACGGCAGGGAGATCGATCCGAACCGTGTCACCGATGTGCAGGAGCTTGGCGGCCACGGCGTGACCGCCAAGGTGGACGGCAGGACCGTTGCTGCCGGCAACGCCCGCCTGATGGAAAAGCTGGGCCTGAAGGCTCCCGCCGTCAGCGAGACCGGCACCATCGTGCATGTGGCCATCGAGGGCATGTACGCCGGTTATCTGCTGATTGCCGATGTGGTGAAGCCCCACAGCGCACAGGCCATCCGGGGCCTGAAGGATGCCGGTGTGCGCAAGGCCGTGATGCTGACCGGCGATGCCGAGCCGGTTGCAAAGGCCGTTTCCGCAGAGCTTGGGCTGGATGAATACCATGCGGGCCTGCTGCCGGGCGACAAGGTAGACCAGATCGAAACGCTGCTCGCCGCAAAGCGGCCCAAAGAGAACCTTGCCTTTGTGGGCGACGGCATCAACGATGCCCCGGTGCTGTCCCGTGCCGATGTGGGCATTGCAATGGGCGCTCTTGGCTCTGACGCTGCCATTGAGGCCGCTGACGTGGTGCTGATGGACGACGACCCCGCCAAGATTGCACTGGCCATGCGCATTGCCCGCCGCACGTTACGCATCGTGTACCAGAACATCGTGTTTGCACTGGCCATCAAGTTTGCCTGCCTTGTGCTGGGCGCGATCGGCATGGCCAGCATGTGGACCGCCATCTTTGCCGATGTGGGCGTGATGGTGCTGGCTGTGCTCAACGCCACCCGTGCCCTGTACACCAAGGATCTGGCGAAAAAGAATGAACAGTAAAAAGCAGTGCCGGACAGCCTGAAAACTGTCCGGCACTGTTTTTATATATGAGGTGCATACAGGCGTTCTATTTCATGCACAAGCTCCGGTTCTTTTTCGATATCAAATTTTCTGGCAAACATGCAGGGCGATGCTTTCAGCTGTTCCAGATCAGCGTATTTCCAGACCCACGGATTGCCTCTGTCCCAATCGATGGCACGGGCACTGGTATCACCCGGCCCCTGATAGATCTTATCCTGATACGGCGACTGCACGATCAGTGTCTGCACAAAGAACTCGTCCGAGCAAAAGGTCTTGTCCAGCACCTGCAGGATCCACTCTTCTTTTGTCAACAGATACCGTGCAAAGCCGTCAGTGCAGCTGAACCAGTTGCTGCCCTTTGTGAAGTGAACGTCCTGATTGCGCTTTATTTTCAGCAGCTTCTGGCCCGACAGCAGGGTTCCATTGATCACGCCGAGCACCGGATGGCGGCGCAGATCGATATTCTGGAAAAAGTGCCGGTAATAAACGCGCTCATCGTTGAATGGGCTGAACGGGTGCGGGTCGAAATGGACAAATTCCACGTCCGGGTTTGCCTCAAAAAATGCACGGATATCTTCTTGTGTTTGAATGGGCAGATCCACACCGGAGATCAGGTGGTAATGCTGATACGGGCCATGGGCCACTGCTGTTTTCAATAGCACAAGCTCCGCTTTTACCTGACTGACACCGCCCCACACAACACTGTGCCGTTTTGCGTGAAACACTTTCGCATATTTCATGCGGCACTCCACCGTTTCCGGCTGGTAGTCCGTATTTTTGCTGTCCATGTGGATGAATATATCATTCCACGGTACATCCAGCATCCGCAACAGGGTCAGAAGCATCTCATCACATTTATGTGCTTCTATCAGGTACGCCTGTTTTTCTCTTGTTTCCATCGTTTTCTCCTCTTACTTCTGCACCGCATTTTTATTTTATTATAACAGAACCCTCTTTAAAAACAATCCCATCACCCCTTTTTACAGCACAAAGCCGCCGCATTCCCTTGCAGAGGGAGAGCGGCGGCTTTGTTTGGGTATGGAGAAAATGGAGGAGGTCTCAAAGTTTATCCGCGGAAAGCAGCGGTATATACCGCCACCACCTCGTCGCGGGTGGGGGTGATCTGGTTGGTGGACATGCAGGTGTCGTGCAGCGCAAGCTCTGCCAGCGCGGCAAAATCTGCAGGGTCCACCTTGTTCAGCTGCGCAAGGTTTGCGGGGATGCCCACCCCTGCACTGAGCTGACGGACAAACTGGATCACTGCCGGTGCGGCAGTGTCCGGGGTAAAGGTGCCCTGCAGGCCCATGGCAGCGGCAATGGTCATGAACCGCTCCCGGCACACCGGGCTGCGGCTGTTGAAGGCCAGCACGTAGGGCAGCAGCACCGCATTGCACACACCGTGGGGCAGGTTGTAATGTCCGCCCAGCGCGTGTGCCATCGCATGCACCATGCCAAGGCCCGCGTTGGAGAAAGCCATGCCTGCCACATTTTCGGCGTAGGCCATCATGGTGCGGGCGGCTTCATCCTGACCGTTGGCAACGGCCCGGGGCAGGTTCTGCACGATCGCCTGCATGGCCCAGTAGGCATCCTTGTCCGTGAGCGGGTTGGCGTTTCTGGAAAGCGCCGCCTCGATGGCGTGGGTCAGCGCGTCCATGCCGGTGGCTGCGGTGAGCTTGGGCGGCATGGAGGACATGAAGTCGGTGTCGTTCACCGCGATGCTGACCATGCAGTTGGGGTCCACCATGGCCATTTTGCTGTGGCGAACGGGGTCGGTGACGATGTAGAAGGAGGTGCACTCGCTGCCGGTACCGGCGGTGGTGTTCACCGCCACGATGGGCAGGCCGGGCTTGGAGGACTTGTTCTCGCCCTCGTACTGCTCCACGGTACCGCCGCAGGCCACCACGATGCTGGCTGCCTTAGCGGTATCGATGGCGCTGCCGCCGCCCAGAGCCACCAGCAGCTGCACCTGCAGGGTGCGGGCTGCGGCAATGCAGTCGTTCACCACCTGTACGGTGGGGTTGGGCTGCACATTGTAGTACACGGCGTACTCCACACCGGCATCGGACAGTACCTGACCGACCCGGGCAGCGGCACCGGAATCATAGAGAAAGCGGTCCGTCACCAGCAAAGCACGGCGGATGCCCATCTTCTGAAGCTCCGGTCCCAGAAGACGGATGGCACCCTTGCCAAAAAAGCTGGTCTTGACGGCGTTGATGCGTTCTGCCATGTGTTCACCCTCCGCTTACTGTGCCTGACCGCAGACGATCTGCACCGGGTCCCAAATGGAACAGGACGAGGAGGAATAGACGAAATCCACCTGACCCAGTGCTTCCACGGTCATGCCAGCGCGGATGGCAACGGCAATGGCGTTGATGCGGGCCGAAACATTCTTTTCTCCCCATGCCTGCGCACCCAGCACCTGACGGGTATTGGCCTCATACACCAGCTTGATGGTGATGCGGTGGGGGTTCGGGCAGATGCCCGGACGGTCGGTGCCGGTGGCCATTGCACTCTTGACCCGCAGACCGGCCTTGCGGGCCTCGGTCTCGGTCAGGCCGGTGCGGGCGATCTCCAGATCCGCCACCTTCAGGCTGCTGGTGCGCAGAGAGCCGTCGCGGCAGGCTGCGCAGTCGCCCACGGCATAGATATTGGGCACACTGGTGGCAAGGTCGGCACCAATGAGCACAGCGCCATTGGGTGCCAGCTGCGCCCCGGTACCGGCCAGCAGGCCGGTGTTGGGGGTAACGCCGATGGCTACCACGCAAAGGTCACAGGGGTAGGTGCCGCGGTTGGTCTGCACCTGCTCCACGAAGGTACGGCCTGGGAAGGAGCGCACCTGCTCACCCAGATTGAACTGCACGCCCTGCGCTTCCAGCTCCTTCTGGATCAGCTTGCTCACCTCAGGGTCAAACTGGGGCAAAAGCTGCTGCTCTTTTTCAATGATACGCACATTGCGGCCCAGCTTGAGGAAGGACTTTGCGATCTCCAAACCGGCCCAGCTGCCGCCCAGGATCACGATGTCCCGCACATAGGGGGTGCGGACGAACTCCTTGAGGAAGATCAGATCTTCCACGGTCTTGAGGGTCTGCACGCCCACGCGGTCACTGCCGGGCACCTGCGGCACACGGTTGGAAGAACCGGTGGCCAGCACCAGCTTGTCGTAGTGGTCTTCAAACACGCGTCCGGTGGCAAGATCACATACCGTCACCTTGCGGGCGGCTGCGTCGATGCCGCGCACCTCATGGCGCAGATGTGCGGTGATGCCCTGCGCGTTCAGCTCAGTTTCCTTGGCCTGAATGGCCTTGTTCAGGCTGTCCAGATCCTCGCACAGGTAATGGGGCAGGCCGCCGGTGCCGCAGGAGTAGAAGCCGCCTTTTTCGTAGACGGTGATCTGCGCTCCGCGCTGGGCGGCGGCAAGTCTGGCGGCGGCCGAAACCCCGGCGGCAATGCTGCCGATGATAATAATTTTCATTGTTTAAGCCTCACGATCCCGCCGGGAGGAAGCCCCTCTCTGCGGCAAAACTTGCAGGGTGTTACTTACTCAGGGTGGGAGGATTGTCCACGATGCCCACGATGAAAGCATCAATGGGCGACGGATGGTCCAGACCATGCTGGGTGGTCTCGTCGGTGGTGACCAGAACCATCTCGCCTACACCCGCGCCGATGTTGTCGCCCGCCACGATGGTATCCTTTTTGGAGCCGAACACCGGCTCCACCAGCAGGAACTTATAGCCTACAAGCTCCGGCATTTTGCGGGTGGCGACAACGGTCCCCTTGACGATCCCTAAAATCATAGCTTACTCCTCTTTGCCCAGCACGGTGACCAGCTGCCCCTGCTTGAGCAGGAAGGCATTGCCATCGTCCGTGTCGATGTGAAAATCCAGTGCACATTTGTCGTTTGCGCGGATCAGCACCCCGCCCATCACGCCCGGCTTGGGGCCGTCGATCTTTACCTGCACGCGGTCGCCGTCGGCAAGGCCGAAGGCAGCTGCCTGTGCGGGAGTCATGTGGATGTGGCGGTCGGCGATCATCACGCCCTCCGGCACAGTCAGGGTGCCATTGGGGCCGCGCAGGGTCACGCCCGGCGTACCCTTTGTATCCCCGCTGGAACGCACCGGCGCTTTGATGCCGATGTTGCGGCAGTCGGTCTGCGCCAGCTCGATCTGAGTGGCACTGCGCTCCGGGCCAAGGATGCGGACATGCTTCAGTTCGCCCTTGGGGCCGATGATGTCCAGACATTCCTCGCAGGCAAACTGGCCGGGCTGGCTCAGCGCCTTTTTGGGGGTGAGCTGGTAACCATAGCCGAACAGCTTGTCCACATCATCGCGGGTAAGGTGGATGTGCCGCACCGAGATGCCTACCGGCACCTGACGGCTGCGCTTTTGCAGCTCTGCCTGCACGGCCTGCGTGATCAGGAGCAGCAGCTGTTCCTGACTGATGTCATGGTAAACCAAGGCACAGCGCTCCTTTCTTATGCAGCGTCAGCGCAGGGCTCAGCGCAGCTCAGGCATGCACTCGGACACGCTTGCGTGCGGGCGGGGAATGACCAGTGCGCTGACCACTTCGCCAATGCGGGAAGCAGCGGTCTGGCCTGCCTCAACAGCAGCCTTCACAGCGCCAACGTCGCCCTGCACGAACACGGTAACAAGGCCTGCGCCGATCTTCTCCTGGCCCACCAGAGAGACATCTGCGCTCTTCAGCATGGCATCGGCTGCCTCGATGGAAGCGGTCAGGCCGTTGGTCTCGATCATGCCCAGAGCGGCATCCAGCGGCACCTGCTCGCCTGCGGGCAGGCCGGACTTGCCGGTCGCGGGGCCCTTGGCAGGCATGATGCGGGCCAGATCTGCGTGGGGACGTGCAATGACGTTGACGCAGAACAGCTCACCCACGCGGGAAGCAGCCTCTTCGCCAGCCTCGGTAGCAGCCTTGACAGCGCCCACCTCGCCGGTAACGATCACGGTGGTCAGACCGGCACCGATGGTGTCGGAACCAATGAACTCAACGTCAGCAGCCTTCAGCATTGCATCGGTAGCGTCGATGTTGCCAACCAGACCCTTCGTCTCGATAAAACCCAGAGCTTTCATAAGTTGTTCCTCCTGTCAGAACACTGAAAAAATTGTATGTGATGGTTTCGTCCTTCAAAAACTCAGATGATGCGCAGCCCGCCCTCGGCCAGCATGCAGCGGCGGCGGCAGAAACTCTTTGCGCAGGTGATGCCCTCGCCGGTGGGGCCGGCAATGGTCATGGTGCAGTGGCCCTCGCCGCCAATGCCAACACCGGCCTTGGTGGCGCTGTTCTTTACGTAGATGGTGGTCTCAATGACCCGGGCAAAGCGGGTCATGTGGTCCACATCCTTGGAGAAGATGGAAGCGGTGTGGCGGTTGCCGTGCTCGGCCACCACGGCATCTTCCACCGCCTGTTCAAAACTCTGGCAGCGCACGATGGGCAGCACCGGCATCATCTGCTCCACCAGAACGAACGGATGGTCGGCAGGCACCTCGCAGATGGCAAGGCGGCAAGTATCCGGCACATGCACGCCGATGGTCTCCAGAATGCGGGCGGCATCCTTGCCCACCCACTTTTTGTTCACCTCGTGGCCGCCGCCCTTCTTGGGCTGCAGCACGATGTTCACCAGCTGTTCGGTCTGGGCCTTGTTCAGCAGGTAGGCACCCTGCTTCTGCAGCTCGTGCAGCAGGCCGTCGTAGGCGGTGTTCACGGCGAACACTTCCTTCTCTGCAAAGCAGAGGATGCGAACGCCTTTTGAATTGCAAAATGATTTTTCAGTTGCTATACTGGGCTTATCAAAGTTTTTTTCGGGAGGATGCCGCAGTGACCGCACAGACAATGCAAATCGGGAACAGACCTTGCCGCATTTACGGTGAAGCCCATGCAGAATACCTACTGCTCCAAATGACAGGCGAACATGAGCTGCAAAGCATGGAAAGCGAGATTGCCGCTATTGCACAGAGTGCGCACCACTTTCTGTTTGCGGCCATCCCGGTGGAAAGCTGGAACGATGCACTTTCCCCGTGGGAAGCCCCTGCCGTGTGGGGAAAACAAGGCTTCGGCGGTAAGGCCGCGGACGCCCTGTGCTTTCTGACAGAACAGGTCATTCCCACACTGAAGCAGCAGTATCCTCTCCCGGAAAATGTCAAAATCATTCTGGGCGGCTACTCGCTGGCCGGGTTGTTTGCATTGTGGGCATCCACCCAGACTGATCTGTTCTATGGTATCGCCGCCGCATCTCCCTCGGTGTGGTTTCCGGGCTGGATGAAGTTTGAACAGCAGCACCCGATACAGGCACAGCACATTTATCTGAGCCTTGGCAACAAGGAAGAGCATACGAAAAACGCTGTCATGGCTGCGGTAGGTGATAACATCCGCACCCTGCACAGTCGGCTTGCAGAGCGTGGCGCAGACTGCACCCTTGAATGGAACAGCGGCGGGCATTTCAAAGACGCCGATTTGCGTACCGCGAAAGCCTTTCGGTGGGCGATGGAGGAAAGCCGATGAATATTTTGATCGATGCAGACGGCTGCCCGGTGGTCGATCTGACTTTGCAGATTGCAAAGCAATTCAGCGTTCCGGTCATCATCCTGTGCGACACCTCTCACCAAATCGAGCGGGAAAGTGCGCAGACGCTGGTGTTCGATAAAGGGGCAGACAGCGTAGACTTTGCCCTCGTTAACCGGGTAAAGCCGGGGGATGTGGTCGTAACACAGGACTACGGGCTGGCGAGTATGTGCCTTGCCAAGCGCGCACGGGTGCTGAATCAGAACGGTTTGGAATACACCGCCGATAACATAGATGCTCTCATGCTGCGGCGTTATGAAAACAAAAAACTCCTCCGTGCCGGAAAGCACCCCAAGGGGAGCCCAAAGCGGACGAAGGAGCAGGATGAAGCATTTGTCGCCACACTGACAGATATTTTAGCGAGCATCTGATTTTCTGAACGGAACACCGGCGAATTTTTTTCGCGTCACATTCTCTGTAAGTGAAGCCCGTCAGAACAAAGCACCTCTCCACTGCATGAAATCATTGAGATACCGCCGCTTTATCCTCTGGCCACGATCTTCTGAGCGCCGCATAGGAAATAAGGAAGTTTGCAAGCCAACCTGCCGGGACTGCAAGCCAAACAAAAGCAATGCCAAAACGCGGTGCACAAATCAAAGCAACAGACAAGCGGATTGCAAGGTTTACCATATTTGCAATAAGAAACGGCCGCATGATTCCAAGTCCGCGAAGAACGCCATCCGTTGCCATCTTGATGCCCATGAAGATGAAAAAGTAACCAAGCCATCTCATATAATCACCGGACACCTGATAGGCCAACGCGGTTCCGTCTTTTCCCAAGAACAACGAGGAAATCTGTGTGTGCAGTGTTTCAATGACCACGAAAGCAAGAACTGCAAAGCATAGATCCAACACCAGTGCAGCATGATACCCTTTTTTGATACGCTCAATTTTCTTTGCGCCAAAATTCTGGGATACAAACGGCGAAACTGCATTGCCGATGGATACGAAGATCAGCGAAAAAACATTTTCTACCCGCATCGTTGCCGCATACCCGGCAAGTGCCTGTGTGCCGAAGGGATTTACCACTGCCTGCACGATCATCATACCGATAGACACTGTGGACTGCTGCAAAACCGATGGTACCGCAATGCGAAGCATGGAATACAGCTCCTGCCGGTCGAACCTGCTAAAGGAGCTCTTGTATTGCCGCATCCGAGACAGAAAGATCAAAAACGAAAACACGGCAGAAATTCCTTGTGCGATCAAGGTCGCAAGGGCTGCACCAAACACCCCCAGACCAAGACCAGCCACCATCCAGAGATCCATAAAAATATTCAGGATAGATGAGAATATCAGCAGTCCCAACGGAATTTTGGATTCACCGATGGAAGTGAACATGGTGGAAAGAATGTTGTACATGAATAGAAACGGGAAACCCACAAAGTAGACACGCAGATACAATACTGCTTCTTCCAATATATCGGCAGGGGTCTGTAATCCGCTCATCATGAAATGGGAAAAGCAAAAGCCAAAGACACCAAGGACAACGCTTAAGATCAAAAAGCTGATCAGGGACGTTGACACAATGGTTTTCATTTTACCATAATTTTTTGCACCAAAATAGCGGCTTACAAGCACACCTGCGCCCACACCAGCACCAAGCGCCACACAAATAAAAACATTGGTCAGTGCAGCACAAGCACCAACAGCCGCAAGTGCCGAGGAGCCAACAAATTGACCAACTATTATGGAATCGGCCATATTGTATACTTGTTGAAAAAAGCTGCCAAGGATCATCGGCATCGCAAAAACAGTCAGCGCTTTAAGGGGTGGATCTGTGATCAAATATTCATCTTTCGACATGATTATATTCCTTCCAAAAATCGTTTATCGCAAATTTTATCGCAAGTTAAGAAATTCGTGCAACATTCAAACGGCATCTTTGCGATATGCAATTCACCGCTTTTGCATTAAAAAGTTAAATTGCTATAGTATTGGAATCTATCCAATATAAGTATATTCCCCCCTGTCTCAAAATGCAATCTGCGACTTCTGGCGGAGATGGTGGATATTCTCCCGCGGGCTAAGCAACAGCCCACAGGGCTGGTTGCTTGCGGCCTGCGGGCCGCCGCCCTGTTCTCATCCGCACCATCTAGCCGCAAAAAAGGCACCAGCCTGAGCTGATGCCTTTTGTTGGCGGAGATGGTGGGATTCGAACCCACGTGCCCGATTAAGGACAAAACGATTTCGAGTCTTTAAAATTGTTGGATGAAGCTGGTCCCGCGCGGCCGTCATTGGCAGCTGAGGGCATTTTTGTAACCTCAAAAAAGGCACGTCACACCGCAATTTGCAGGCAAAAATCAGCCGCTTTTTGCGAAATGACGTTAGAAAAAGCCTTTTTCACACAGGCCGTCAGCGGCTGCATTTCAGGTGTAGTTGTGTTAGATGTCCGTTAGAAATATGCAGTGCTGCCGTTGCTGTGCCAGCTCACAGCAGGCTTCCCTGTCTGAACGCAGCGTTTCCCGAAAGCCGGGAAATGCTGCGTTTTCTCTTGCCCGCATTGGGCTGAAAGGGAAGCCGCCATGTCAACATTCCGCGTCAATAAAAATGTCAACTACACCGTCATGAGCAACCACCACCTGCAGGATAAGAGGCTGTCCCTGAAAGCCAAGGGACTGCTGTCCTATATGCTCTCCCTGCCGGACGATTGGGATTACAGCCTGAAAGGGCTGACCGTTGGTTGCAAGGATGGTCTGGACAGTGTACGCACCGCTGTTCTGGAACTGGAAGAACACGGCTACGTCCGCCGTCAGAAAGTTCGCAATGCCAAAGGGCAGATCATCGACTACGATTATCAGGTTTATGAATCGCCTGTTGAGGACGATCCTGCCGTTCCCGGCAAGGAAGGCGGGCCATCGAACCCGTCCGCAACCAAAAGCCCGAAAAGCCGCATGAAACCTTGTTCTTCACCATTTTTGGATTTTCCAAATTTGGCTGAGCCCAATTTGGAAAAGGCAACGCAACAAAATACTAATAAACAAAATACTAAAAGACAAAGTACTAATCTATCAGGGCAGGCAGGCGAATCCGCAGATTTTGACCAGATGGAAGCACAGGTACGGGAGGAGTTTCGGGAACGTTTGGAGATCGACACCCTTGCCCAGCGGTACGACCCCGACAAGCTGGAGGAACTGCTGGACAACATTGTGGAGATGTACTGCTGTCCTCGGCAGACTCAGTACGTCGGCAAGCAGCCGCAGACCACTAAAGCCATTCGGCTGCGGCTGGACAAGCTGACCAGCCAGCACGTTGAGTACATCTTCGATGTGATGTCCAACACCACCCAGCCCATCAAGAACATCATGGCCTATCTGCGCACCACCATCCTGAACGCCCCCACCACGATGGAGCACTACTATCAGGCGCAGGGTAACTGGCTGACCGCGCAGAGCCGGAAGGAGTGAACACCGTTTTCCACAAAGACCGCAAAACACGTTGAAAATACAAAGGAGAATTTCCATGAAGAACACGAACGCCGTCCGCACCGAGATCCATTACGCACAGGTCGGGGAGTATCAGCTGCCCCTGCTCACCCTGCCGCAGACCGATGATACCGAACTGCTGGGCAAGTATGGCCGGATGCGGCTGGCGTATCTCAAAACTCAGCGTCCTGTGCTGTACAACCAGATGCTGCTGAACGGTACGCTCTGGCCGCATTTGCAGGATGTCCAGAAAACGGCCTACGCGTGGCTGGAACGCACGATGACCACTCTGTTAGACAAGTACCCCGCGCCGGACAAAGAGCGCGCACAGCTTCTCTGGGTGGCGCACATGAACGGGCTGAAAGCGCAGGCTGAAGAGGTAGTGGTGAGGGAAGTCGTGTATGCAGAATGATCCCTGATAGCATCCGAATGGTATCAAAAGCCGATATTTTAGATTTTATTCTTGATTTTTGCGGAATATTTGCAAATTTCAAAATCAAAATTTGACTTTTCGCCCAGAATAGAGTACACTGGATTCAGAAAATCATCTGGGAGGAATCGCGATGCTGCTTCAATTTTCAGTCACCAACCACCGCTCCATCAAGGACACGGCTATTATCAGCTTGAAAGCATCTACGGATAAAAGTCTGTCTGATTGCCTGATTTCGCCGGACGAGAAGAAACAGCTTGTGCCTGTGCTGGCACTGTACGGCGCAAATGCAGCCGGGAAGAGCAATGTTCTCCATGCTCTCCTGCTCATGCGGGAAATGGTCTGTGGCCGATATGCCAAGCTGCTGAAAGGTGAGTCCCTTCCGCAAGAGCCGTTTGCTTTCACCGATCAGCCTACACAGCCGACCAGCTTTGAAGCCATCTATTTTTATGGCGGCATCAAGTATGCCTATGGGTTCTCGTTTGACAAATCCAAAGTCCTGACCGAATATCTCTATCACTGGCCGAATGGCCGGGAAGCCTTGATTTTTTCAAGAGAAAACAATGGCTATCAGTTCCGCGAGAATATTCAAGAGCAGTTCACGCTTGCTGGACGAACTGCTGAAAACCGCCTTTATCTGTCCAGCTCGAACGAGTGGAACTGCCCCCAGACCGAAAAAGCGTATCTGTGGTTCTTTGAAAAGCTGACAGGCTTTATGGGAACCGAAATGCAGCTGGATGCCACCTTGTCTGCCATCCGGCAGGGCGGCTCTGAAAAGAGACGTATCCTGCATGAAATGCTGTATGCAGACCTCGGTATCAAGGACATCCGCATTACAGGCTCCAAGGAAGAGCCTATCATTTCCGCACTGCACACTCTCGATGCCGAAGATAGCACTTCTAAGGGTTTCTGGCTCCCGTTGGGGCAAGAATCCGTTGGGACACAGCGTTTCTTCTCTCGCATCGGTATGTGGCTTGCGGCTTTGGAATCCGGCTCTGTTTTGGTAGTAGACGAGATAGAATCCAGTATGCACCCGCTGCTGACAAGGCATCTGATCGAGATGGTGCAGGATGCCGCTATCAATACAAATCATGCACAACTCATCTTCACCACGCACGATACCGGACTTCTCGACCTGACGTTGCTGCGGCGTGATCAGATCTGGTTTGCCGAAAAGGACGAAAAGACCATGCAGACCGATATTTACGCCCTGACCGAGTTTTCTCCCCGGAAAGGTGAGAACATCTCCAAGGGCTATCTGCAAGGACGATATGCAAAAAACAGTTCAAGTCGAATTTAGAATATTAAAATCTTTTTAACACTTTTTCAGTATTCAACCATCAAATTTCACTTTTGTGGTTTGGATTTCATTTTTTTGAGCGTTCATTTCACTTATTGAGCGAAAAATTTAATGTTTCTATCGAAATTTCATATTTGATTTGACTTTTCTACTTCAAATTTCAAAAAACAATTTGATTTTTTGATTTTTGCTATTGACCATAGTTTACCTTGTCTATCCATCCAAACATGGTATAATGGGGCAAAGGAGCGTGATACCATGAGCCCAATTGAAGTCCCTGCAAAAATCCAGTTGGTTGAAAAGCGTGAAACACGGACGAGCCGTGGAATGCTCTCAAAGGGCTGGTATCATGTAGATGATCAGCTTGTTATGGTCAAGGGCAACTCCATCACAGAGGCCGGAACCGCTGGGTATGAGCCGTATTCTGAGGTGATGGCATCGCTGATTGCACAGGTGCTGAATTTGCCCCATGTAGAATATACGTTGATGCCTGCCAAACTCTTTCCCGACATTCAGACCTATTCCTGCGATGTGGTCAGCGTCTGCCCCAAGTTCACAACGGACGATGAACAGCTGTATCATTTTGCAGACTTGGCTGATGCCCATTTCCTTGCCAGCGGTCGAGCCGCTTCACCGGAAGCATTGTTCCAGTATGCGATAGAACTATATGGTAAGAAGTGGCTTTATCAAATGCTGGCATTTGACGCCTTTATCGGCAACGAAGACCGCCACGAAAACAATTTTGATGTGATCGTCCGGGATGGAAAAAATTATGCTCCGCCTATTTACGACAATGGCGGTAGTCTGCTTGCGTGGGCAACGGATGAAGAATTGACTGACACGAAGCTCCGTTATCAGTTCGACAAAGCCAAACCGTTCCGCAGTCACCATGCCCAGCAAATCAAGATGATCGATGAGCCTGTGCTGCCAACGCGTGACTTGGACGAGTTGTATAGTGAAATCATTCAGTCCATCTCGCCTATTCTTGCATTGTTGAGCGAAAAAAGAGCATCTGCGATCCGTCAATACCTGAAATACCGTCTGCACTACCTGAAAGCCGCCATGGGGTGATAAAATGGCCTATCTGAAATTGATGATGGATGAAAAAGAAATTGCACACCTAAGCGAAGATGGGCAGTCTCTTTGCGCAAATGAGGGCGTGCCGCAGTACAGCCTCCCACTGAACCTTTTCATCGGTGACAAACGTGAAGTTCCATTGGTTGATGTGGTGGTTTGGGCTAAGAAACGAATCTTTCCGAAAAATCGGATGGACTGCAAGGAAATTCTGAAAATGATGGGTCTGCCGAACTACAATGCATGGGAAATCGTCAAACGCACCAACGCCTGCCTGATGGAAGACCCCTATTGGCTACGATTCAGCGAGGATGAAACCTTTGAGGACACCACGCGCGGACGAGCCAGAAGAATTATGAACGAAAATCAAAAGAGCAGCTGATACCAAAAAGCCAAACCTCACCGTACATCCTGTACAGCTTGAGGTTTGGCTTTTCTCTTATCATCCTTCACCAGCGCGAGCGATGGTTGATTATTTTATCAGCTTAATCCAGAGAGTGACCGCATTACAAGGTCGATGTCCTGATTTTCCAGTTCCTGAATGATATGTAGGTAGGTTTTCTGCGTGGTTGTCATGCTGGAATGCCCCAGCCTCCTTGCTACGCTTGCAATAGATACACCTGCAAACAGAAGCACCGAAGCGTGGGTATGCCGCAGACCATGTACCGAGATAACCGGGATCTTGGCCCGGTTGCAGTGCCGTTCCAGAACATCGTTGACGGTGGAATTGTAGGCGTGTTCCTTGAACACGAAAATCGGCTTATCTTCAGGAACGTCCTTTACCAGTGCTGCGAACTGGATCACCGTCTGCCAGTCGATCTGAATTTTGCGGACAGACGATTTATTTTTTGTCGGCAGAAATCCGCCGTTCCCCTTATAATCCCATGTTTTATTGATGGAAAGCATCTGGTGCGAAAAGTCAAAATCCGCAGGAGTGATCGCCAAAGCTTCGGAAAAGCGGATGCCGGTTTTGGCAATCAGCAAAATCATCCAGTCCCAGTTGAGTTTTCCCTGTAGATCCAAGTCGCTCAACAAAAGATGCAGTTCAAACTGGTTCAGGTATTTCACCTTTTTAGGCACCGGGGGCTTGCCTTTGATGATCGCTTTTCGGGTCGGGTCTTTCACAATCAGTCCATCATCCACGGCATCCATGATAGCCCCTTTCAGCTGATGGTGGAAGTCCATCGTGGTCTGCCGCTCGTGGCCTACGGCATAATCGTTCAAAAGCTGCTGATAGGTCACTCTGGAAACCTCACAGAGTTTCAAAGTAGGAGCGAGTTTTTTTACCCAAGAAAGGGTCATTTTGTACTTATCCAATGTAACCGGGCGAACTGCACCCTCTTTGTATACAGCAACCCACTGCTCATAATAATCGCAGAACAGGTTGTTTTCATTCATTTCGTTTAACACGTTTTACCTCCAAAATCGGTTTTATATGCTCACGCTGATGAAGGGTGATAAGGGTGTCAAGATTGCGGAAAAACTCAGAGATTGTTCTTTGCTCCTTGATGTCAGGAAAAACGATTTGTCCCTTGAGCGCATTTTCTGCGGATACCTTCATGTCGTTTTTTGCACCTTTGTTGACGAGTGGGTGCATATAATTATTCATTCTGGCATCCTGCTCAAAATAATTCTGGACAAATTCTGGATTGGCACTTTGTTTTGGCTTGTAAACGGCATATAACGTTGACACGATGCCATTTTTTCCTTTATTAGCTTTAATGATGCCATAAGGATTAGATTTCAGGGGTGATTTAGTGTAAACAATATCGCCGGTTTCAACCACACCATAATTGGCAACGGATGCTCCTGCAAATGAACGTCCCTGAAATTCAATCTGATTCACAATTCCAAAATCGCCCGAAACGGACAAGACATCTTCTTTGGTATATATTCCTTCAAAGTTCTTTTGACCTGAAACTTCGAGATATTCTTCCAGCTTACGCTGTTCCCAAGTAGGTGTGTTTTGGGATTTTGGCGCGAAAAAAGAGCCGAGGACGCGCCTCGGCTCTTGGTCAGCAGGGTGATTTTGCACCCATTTTATGATTCTTTTGGCATTTTCAAATCAAATCCGCCACTTACGATGAACTCGCGCAAGAGTTTATCATACTTGACAGGCACCTTGGGCGGAATAAGCTTTGTACCCTCGATTGCTTCAAAATATGCCTTTGCTTTTGCCTTGTCCACAGTGGCTTTCAAGTCATCAAAACGTCCGAACTCGTTGATGTTGGCTTCGGTGATATTTGCATGCATGAATGCCCGCAGCTTCTTTTCGTCCAAGCCGAAAACTTCAGCTACTTTGTGGATCTGGTCGTTCTGCTTTTGGGCAATGTACTCGGCAATGTACTCCCGCAAGGTCTTTCCCGGCTGCGGAACCACTGCGCCGCTTTGAATGTCGTGCAGGAAAATATTAGCGTACTTCTGCTCTTCCTGCGAGAGGGTGGCAAAGGTCTTGTGCAGCTCCGTTTCGGCCTGATGGATGGCTTCCGCTTCTGCACCCTCCTGATAGAAAATTTTCAGGTACTTTTCAAAGCGGGAGTTCATATAGTCCGTGTCGATGTCAGCAGTATCAATGGTGGTCAGATAGCTGTTCACCGCATAGGGAACGTCATCGTTCGGGTCATTTTCACTGCCATCCGGATTCGGCGTGAACAGCTCTTTATAGCGGAGTGCCAGCACTTTGAACGTTCTCTCGTCAAAGTCCGCATGAAGTTCCGTTTTCTCATCTGTATCCTCGTTGATGATCACAATGGGCTTATCCCACTCGAAGCCCTGCACCTTGGCTGCTTCCAGATTTTCGTTGAAGGACTGGAACAGGTCGGCAAACTTTTTGCGCTCTGCCATATCCGCAGGGATCTGCGAAAACTCTTCACTGCCCGCCGACACAAACAGATCTTTGATCTCCGCATAGAGGGCATTCAGTTTTTCCACGTTCTTGTCCAGTTTATCTACAAACAGGCCAAACGGTTTATCGCCGGAATACTCTTTTACCGCATCTGCGATGTTTTTCTCCATCGTGTGCGGACGGCGGTAATACTTGATGGTGCCGAACTGTTTGTCATCGCCAAACAGTCGGTTGGTGCGGGAGAACGCCTGAATCAGATTTTCGTATTGCAGCATTTTATCCAGATACAGGGTGTTGATCCACTTGGAGTCAAAGCCTGTCAGCATCTGATCCACCACGATCAGCAGATCAAGCTGTTTTTCCGGGGTACGCTCGATGCGCTGGTAGGGTGATTTGTGCGCCAGACGTGCCGCAATGTCCTTTTTCATCTTGGCAAAGGTCGGAATGCTGAAGTCCTGTCCATAGCGGGCGTTATAGTCTTCTACGATCTCTTTCAGCCCTTCTTCTTTGGTGATGCCTTTGCCGTTGTTATCAATGTTGGGGTCAAATAGTGCGGTGACTTTCAGCCATGGTGCGGCTTCTCTGAACCTCTTGTAATATTGGATGGCTTCCGGGATGCTGGAGGTTGCAAAAATGGCATGAAATTTGCTGTTGCGGCTCTGGGTCTGCCAGTTCTCGCAAATGTCCTCCACCACGGCTTTCTGGTGTTCTTCGCCCTCATACTGGGTGTTGGGAATATAATCTTCGATGCCCTTTATCTCCTCACCGAGCGCATCTTTTCCGCCTGCCATCGGCAGATTCAGATACTTATAAAACACCTTGCTCTTCTGTGGGTCGGCCAGAGCTTCGTCCACAGAATATGCCTTTGCTTTTTCCAGTGCGACCGCTTTCCGCAAGTCGCTGTCCTTGAAGGTCAGCACCTTGTAAGGGTCAAAGCCCAGCACGTTGTGATCCCGGATGCCGTCTGCAATGCTGTACCGATGCAGTTCGTTGCCGAAAACGGTGGCGGTGGTGCTCATTTTCTTCTGGTTTTCGCCTTGGATCGGCGTACCGGTAAAACCAAAGAACAGTGCTTTCGGGAATGTATGCTTGATGGTCTGCATCATATCGCCAAAGGTGGAACGGTGGCACTCGTCCACGATAAAAACCAACCGCTTTGCGTTGATCAGCGCAATGTCGTTGGGGTTCAGCTTGTTTTGTGCATCATCCTTGATGTTGCTCATCTTCTGGATGGAAGTCACGATGAGCGTATCGGACGGCGAAGTACTTTTCAGCTTGTCCACAAGAACATCCGTGTTCTCGGTAGCCTGCACCTCCTCGTTTTCCTCTGCAAAGTTGCGGTATTCTTTCAGGCTCTGGGTACCCAACTCGATTCGGTCCATCAGAAAAATCACTTTGTCCGCATCCTTGGAAGATGCAATCAGTTGAGCGGACTTGAAAGAAGTCATGGTCTTGCCGGAACCTGTGGTGTGCCAGATGTAGCCGCCGCGCTGCTGGTCATTCTCCCATTTCGCCTTGGAAACGGCATCCGAAATTTTGCTGGCAGCGTAGTACTGATAGCTGCGCATCACCTTCAAAATGCCATCGGAACCATCGGCCACAGTATAAAAGCCTACCAACATATGCGCCATCGGAATGGACAAAAGTGCCGTTGTAACGTCTTTCCAGTCGTTCATCGGCTCGTTGTAGAAGTCCGCCCAATGGAAATAGTAGCTTTTGTTGAATTGTCCTTCCGGACCGGGATTGGCAAAGTAGACCGTTTCTTCCGG
Source organism: Faecalibacterium sp. BIOML-A4 (assembly GCF_009679665.1). Taxonomy (NCBI): domain Bacteria; kingdom Bacillati; phylum Bacillota; class Clostridia; order Eubacteriales; family Oscillospiraceae; genus Faecalibacterium; species Faecalibacterium sp. BIOML-A4. Next base: position 87,623 of record NZ_WKZG01000006.1, read on the forward strand.
GTTCATGGCCACAAAAATCTGCACCAGCGAGAACAGTCCCGTAAAAATGCCCTCTGCCGCGTATTTTTCAATCTGGTTGCAAGCCTTTATGATGGAAACACCGCTCTTTTTCAGTTCCATGTGAATGACCGGCATACCATTGATGAGCAGCATCAAATCGCCGCGGCGGTCATTCAAAACTTTGGACTTGGTGGGGAACTTTGGCTGCTCTGCGATCTGGTAGCGGCTAAGTCCGGCTGCAATTTCCAGACGGTCATAGATTTTCAGGGACACTTCTTTGCCGAAATTCAGCTTATCGTCAGGATTGTCACGCTTGATAAGCACACTTTTGCCGTTGATAAATTTATTCAGCTTCATCGGCGTTTTCGCGTTCGTGACCTGTTCCATGATCTGCTGCATCTCGCCATCCGTCAGCGGATAATCGTTCAGTCGGTCAATGCCGCGGTTGTTCTCAAAAAGGATGTTCGCCCAGTTCTGGATCAGTTGCTGTTCGGTGTAGTTTTTCAGCACACCATCTTTCCAGCCGCGTTCTATCAGGAGCTTTACCACTGCCTCTTCAAAATCGGCTTCTTTTGTAAACGCCATAACGAACTCCTTTCGACTTTGCAAAAAGCACCTCTCTGCGAAGGCTTTTCTAATTTGTACAAGCTTTTCCAGCTTACGCTGATGAAGGGTGATAAGGGTGTCAATACGTCTAAGGCAATCTGCAATTTTTTGTTGCTCTGCTTTATCTTTCGGGTATTTCACTGTTGTTTTTTGAACATTGGTTTTACTAAGGGATAGAACTTTAATGCCCTGCATCAACGGTAAAAGCTGGTGATGATAGGAGCTTGAATTCATGTAGTAGCCGAAATAGCCTTCTGCTGTTTTATTTTTGGGACGACACACCATCGTATGAAGTCCTGCCACAACATCTTTATCCTGAATATTGACGATTTCACAGACTTTTCCGGTCGTTTCATCTTCAGCAGTATCAGCAATGATGATATCTCCGTTTTGCAGAAGTGCACCTTTGAAATCGTCTTTGCTTCTCCCGGTTATAAACGGAAGTTCATCGTTCTGAGCGTCTAACACAGAGCCATATTTTATCAGGACATCGCCATAGTGGACATTCCGAACAGAACCACTTTCTTGGTTTAGTTCAGCACGGGAAAGCGTATTATTTGGAACTGTAAAATCAAACGCTTCATCCAGCTTACGCTGTTCCCAAGTAGGAGCAAATGCACACTTTCAGCAGCTATTTTCCACCGCCTACCGAATGTTCGCTGAAAATTTCACTTTCGGTTTTGCGTATTCAGCTCAAATTTTGATTTTTGACTCCCGATAGCTTTAAAACACAGCAGTTCCAAGCGTTTGACATTGCCTTGATTTTTATTCGTCAGCCTGTTTTGCATATTCTGAACGGACAAGAGAAATTGCGTTGCTCCTTAGCCAAACAACAAACGCCGGTACGTCCATCTTCTGGTTGCGGGCAAATTGCACCACTTGTTTTTATACAAACATCTTTTCAAGACAAGATTTCTTGATGTTTTGCAGCTTTTCCAACTTACGTTGATGAAGGGTGATAAGGGTATCAATTTTGCCAAAAAGCAAATGAATCTTTTCCTGTTCCCTTTTTGTCGGGAATTTAGCTGACACACTTTGAATATCGGCGTTGTGAAGATGAACAACAGATTTCCCCTGTGCAAGAGAGGATAAATACTTATGTGCTGCTCCACTCGAAATAGTTAGCGCAAGAAAGGCTGAATCATATTCAGTTGTCGGCGATACTATATTTAGGTCGCCACCCAGTAAAATGCCGGGCTTAACCACAACAGATGCGATTGAAATATCTTCCGCCGTTTCGCCAGAAGCAGGCACAATGACTTCTCCGCCCTTGCTATATACGCTTCCAGCTTTTTCTTTAACAAAGGTATCTACATCAAAAATGCAGGTTTCATATTTTGTGTAAAGGCGACCATACAGGATTATCGGAGTGCCTTCCTCGCATAAATCGTTCTTGGAGTAGCCTACACCTTTAGAAAAGTTCGCAATTTCACCCAGCTTACGCTGTTCCCAAGGGTCAGTAAAACCCTTGAAGCGAATTTCCGGTACAGATGCCCCATTTTGGGGGAACATCTTGTCCAGCATGGACTTTTTGATATTCACTAGCTTCTCATACTTACGCTGATGAAGGGTGATAAGGGTGTCAATACGTCTAAGGCAATCTGCAATTTTTTGTTGCTCTGCTTTATCTTTCGGGTATTTCACTGTTGTTTTTTGAACATTGGTTTTACTAAGGGATAGAACTTTAATGCCCTGCATCAACGGTAAAAGCTGGTGATGATAGGAGCTTGAATTCATGTAGTAGCCGAAATAGCCTTCTGCTGTTTTATTTTTGGGACGACACACCATCGTATGAAGTCCTGCCACAACATCTTTATCCTGAATATTGACGATTTCACAGACTTTTCCGGTCGTTTCATCTTCAGCAGTATCAGCAATGATGATATCTCCGTTTTGCAGAAGTGCACCTTTGAAATCGTCTTTGCTTCTCCCGGTTATAAACGGAAGTTCATCGTTCTGAGCGTCTAACACAGAGCCATATTTTATCAGGACATCGCCATAGTGGACATTCCGAACAGAACCACTTTCTTGGTTTAGTTCAGCACGGGAAAGCGTATTATTTGGAACTGTAAAATCAAACGCTTCATCCAGCTTACGCTGTTCCCAAGGGTCAGTGAAGCCCTTGAACCGGAGGGCAGGTTTCTTCCCGTTATCCTGCATAATCATTCACCTCCCAGCAACTTTTTGAGTTCTGCAATGCCCTTCATGTCAAATTCATTTCCCTGCAAATCGTCCAGCAGCCCCAGCAATTCGTGCTCGGTATCGGCAATCTGGCTCTCTACGTCCTCAAAGGTGGTTTCGTATTTCTTGCAGACGGCATCCAACTGCTTCACAAAATCGTCCAGAACGGCATCCGGCAGGCTGTTCAGATTTTCCATCAGGGGCAAGATCCACTTGCGGTGCAGCAGGTCACACACTTCTTCATCGGTCAGGTGCTCGATCACGCTCTTGGTGCGCTGATGGAGTGCCGCACTGTCGTCCTTGACTTTCTTTTTCAGGGTCTTTTCCTCGGCAAACAGCGCGTCCACATCTTTCAGGATGCTCAAAGTGGCAGGCTCTACTTCCCGCGCCTTGATGGCCTTTTTGACCTCAGCGGCAACAAAGGCGTCCTTTGCGTCATTCACAAAGTTCTGCTCCTTGTCCTCCTCGCTCAGTTCGTCCAGATGGCTTTCATATTCTCCGGCGATTTCGGAGAGTCTGGTTTCCTTTGCCCGCAGCGCTGCTACTTCCTCGTGCATTTTAACGTTCTGCACCAACTCAAAGGGCAGCACATGACCCACCCAGCCGTCCTGTACTTCGGCATCCTTTTTCAGCACCATGTTGGGGTCTACCTGCTTGGTTGCGGCAAAACCCTCGGTCTGGATGATTTCAAGGTCAATGGCGATTTTCTTCCAGTCATCGTCCAAAAGCTGGTATGCTGCATAGCGGTCAACCAGCGGAATTCCTGCCAGCCGTGCAAAGATCTCCCGGCTCAGGCGTTCTTCCTCGCCGGCAGCATTCAGCTGCGTCATGCCGTCGATGAGTGCGGACTTCAAGTAGGCATCAAAGTCACCGAAAGCATTCTGGAAAGCGGTCTTGAACGCCACCACATCCGGGTGGTTCAGAACTGCGTTTTTCAGGTTTTGCACATTCAGATGGCAATACGCTTCGTTGTCCGGGCTGAACAGAGCCGCTTTCAAGTGCGGGAATGCAGTCCAGTATGCAGATAGGTCTTGCAGTTCGGCCTCGGGAATGCCGCCAAACATGGAAGCGTAAATATCCCAGCTCTCAGCCTTTTCCGAGGAATCCACATACCGGGGGATGTTCAGGTTGTAATCATTCTGGATAATCTCTGCGCGGGATACTCTGCGTGCGAACTTTTCGATTTTCTCCGGGCGTTCCTTGTAAGCATCCACAATGCGTTTGATGTCACAGGCACGCAGCTTGTTGTTTTTGCCGTCCTTCTCAAAGCCCTTAGACGCATCAATAATCAGAACGTCCGAATCCTTTTTATTCTTCCGCAGCACCATGATGATGGTGGGAATGCCTGTGCCGAAGAAAATATTGGCGGGCAGACCGATGATTGCATCAATGTTGTTGTGGTCAATCAGATTTTTGCGAATTGTACCTTCTTCACCGCCACGGAATAGAACACCGTGGGGCAGAACGATGGTCACAATGCCGTCATTGCGGATGTGATACAGGTCGTGCAGCAAAAAGGCGTAGTCTGCCTTGCCTTTGGGGGCAAGGCCGTAATCCGAAAAGCGCGGGTTGTTCTCTTTGTCGTTCGGATTCCACGCCTGCGAATATGGGGGATTTGATACCACCGCATCCACAAACAGCGGGTCGTAGGTGTTGACCGGGTCGTTTTCTTCAAAGTACGGCCAATCTTCCTCCAGCGTATCGCCGTTGCGCGTTACAATGTTGTCGGGCAGAATGCCGCGCATGACAAGGTTCATGCGGGTCAGGTTGTAGGTGTTTTCCTTCAACTCCTGTGCGTAGTATTTGATGTTGTTGCCATTGCCCATATACCGTGCGGCACACTGACCAATGTTGATCAGCAGTGAGCCGGAACCGCTGGTGGGGTCGTAAATTTTGATCTCTTCCCGGTCTTTCAGGTGGTACGCCACGATTTCAGACATGAGCAGCGAAACTTCGTGCGGCGTGTAGAACTCGCCGGCCTTCTTGCCTGCGTTTGCTGCAAAGTTGCTGATCAGATATTCGTAGATAAAGCCGAGAACATCATAATCCTGCTTGCCGTCCATGGGAATATCTTTGATGAGATAGATCAGGTCGCGAATGGCCTTTGTCCGCGCACCGGAGCTTTCACCCAGTTTGGACAGGCCGGTTTGCAGCGTAGCAAAGACACCGTCAAACACCTTTTTGTGGTGCGGGTCAATCAAACGGCTGAATGCCTGCAATGCTACCGTTACGTCGTCAGCCTTGAAGTCGCTGCCTTTGCTGATCCATGTGGAAAACAGATTTTCATAGGCGATAAAATAGCCGACATTCTTCCGAACGGTATCCAGCGTTTCGGCATCGTCTTCGGTCAAATCCGGCAGATATTCGTCTGTCCAGTCATTCTCTTTCAGCCATTTGACTTCTTTGTCCGACAGAAATTTATAAAACATGAAGCCCAGAATGTAATCCTTGTACTCGTTGGCTTCGATTTTAGAGCGCATCTTGTTGGCAGATTCCCAGATTTTCGATGCGAGTTGCTGCTTGTTCATGCTATTCCTCCCAGTGGCCTGCAATAGCGCATTTTTAGAATTTTTAATCGGACAGCCTCTCCGATTTTATGCGTGTGTTCATTGAACCAATTATACAAAAGTGCCACCCGGTTTGCAATGCGAATGAAAAGTTTCTCAATCGCATTCGCAGAACCATAACCGTGGCAAGCAGAGCCTTTGTGCGCACAAAGGCTAAATTCGCACGCAGAATTAAAATTCTGCTGTGTTCATTCGCTTGTTGGGATGCAATCCCAATCCCTGTAATCATCACAATTCCGTGATGGCTGCGCATTCCTGTGGTGTGCTGAAAGAGCGTTTTGCAAAAAACGCGTAGCCTGCATCCATCGGATGTAGTTCAAGGGTTTGGGATTTCCCAACAAGCATTTTGCAACGCAAAATGGTCTTTGTATATACGAAGACACTGCTTGCTACGGCTATGAAAGCCTTTTGAATTGCAAAATAATTTTTCAGTTGCTATACTGGGCTTATCAAAGTTTTTTCGGGAGGACGCCGCAATGACCGCACAGACAATGCAAATCGGGAACAGACCTTGCCGCATTTGCGGCGAAGCCTATGCAGAATACCTACTGCTCCAAATGACCGGCGAACACGAACTGCAGAGCATGGACCATGAAGTGGCAATGATCGCGCAAAGCAGCCGGAATTTTCTGTTTGCGGCAATTCCCGTGGAAAGTTGGAACGATGAACTTTCTCCATGGGAAGCCCCTGCTGTGTGGGGAACGCAAGGGTTTGGCGGCAATGCTATGGACACCCTGCGCTTTCTGATGGAACAGGTCATCCCCACGCTGAAGCGGCAGTTTCATCTCCCGGAAAACGTCAAAATCATTCTGGGCGGCTATTCACTGGCCGGGCTGTTTGCGTTGTGGGCATCCACCCAGACTGATCTGTTCTATGGTGTCGCCGCCGCATCCCCCTCTGTTTGGTTTCCGGGCTGGATGGAGTTTGAACAGCAGCATCCGATACAGGCACAGCACATTTATCTGAGCCTTGGCGACAAGGAAGAGCGCACGAAAAACGCTGTCATGGCTGCGGTGGGGGATAATATCCGCACCCTGCACAGCCGACTTGCAGAGCGTGGCACAGACTGCACGCTTGAATGGAACAGCGGCGGGCACTTTAAGGACGCTGATTTGCGTACCGCGAAAGCCTTTCGGTGGGTGATGGAGGAACACACATGACCATTTTGATTGATGCAGACGGCTGCCCGGTGGTGGACCTGACATTGCAGATTGCAAGACAGTTCGGTGTTCCGGTCATCATCCTGTGCGACACCTCGCACCAGATCGAACGTGAGGGTGCACAGACGATGGTATTCGACAAGGGTATCGACAGCGTAGACTTTGCGCTGGTCAACCGGGTCAAACCGGGGGATGTGGTCGTAACACAGGACTACGGGCTGGCGAGTATGTGCCTTGCCAAGTGCGCCCGGGTGCTGAATCAAAATGGCTTGGAATACACCGCCGACAACATAGACGCTCTCATGCTGCGGCGTTATGAAAACAAAAAGCTCCTTCTTGCCGGAAAGCACCCCAAGGGGAGCCCAAAGCGGACGAAGGAGCAGGATGTCAGGTTTGCGGACACGCTTGAGAAGACTCTGAGCAAAAATTATTGATACATTCTTTTGGAAGGCTGGAGAAATCCAGCCTTCTTTTTTGGCGAATATCGATTTGAATGATTACATCTTGGCTACAGATTGTAAGTTGTGGGTGCAGAATAGCCCTTTTCATGGGCTCGTATATAGAGGGGTATTTCTTCGGAGTATCTTCTTTCACGAATGTTTGCTTGTACTCGTATGATTATTATGACAATTCCGTTTAATAGCAGACACACGATTTGCAAATGCAAATTGTGACTTTTTTGTTAATTTTCAAAAGCATTGCTACGTTTTGGCCTTTCTCGATGCCTACCAATTAGAGGGACAATTTTTCGGAAGCCTTAAATTTCGAAGATTTTCTATAAAACTCTGTTCTTTGAAAACAGAATAGTTCAATCGTCCGGCACTTCACAAAAGGTACTTCTGTAACTCGCAGCCCGGTCATAACGAAGACGGGGTGGCTGAAATGCCAATGGTGCGGTGTGAATCCGCTGCCGGACGATTCCCCACTCCTAGGGTGCCGAGGGCGAATATGGGAGACCTATATCATATTGACGCAGATGGACTGTAAGCCTATCTGCGACGCGAGAGTTGAAACTACTGTCAGCTCTCTTTACATTGCCACCTGACCGCAGGTGACACACTTTTTGACATTATGAAGGCTTCTTTTAGGAGTTCACTTTTGTCCGCTTATTACAATTCGGTTACAGAATCGCCTTGGATGCTATGGAATGACCTATTTCAAAGGTTCGTATATAGAGGCATCTTTTTTCAAGACCACTTTCAACTTCAGGCACTGCAGTTGTTGCAAAGTTCCACCCTCCATCGGTCGCCCCATGGACCGACGTTATTTTAACCGAGTGGCCACATCAACTATATTTTTCAAGAACTTTTCAACAAATTTCTTTTTCGGGTTATATTTTGGCCTTTTTCGTCGGCTACCAATTAGAGGGACAATTTTTTCGGAAGCCTTAAATTCCGAAGATTTTCTATGTAACTCCGTTCTTTGAAAACAGAATAGTTCAATCGTCCGGTACTTCACAAAAGGTACTTCTGTAATTCGCAGCCCGGTCATGACGAAGACGGGGTGGCTGAAATGCCAATGGTGCGGTGCAAGCCCGCTGCTGGACGATTCCCCACTCCTAGGGTGCCGAGGGCGAATATGGGAGACCTATATCATATTGACGCAGATGGGCTGCAAGTCTATCTGCGATGCGAGAGTTGAAACTACTGTCAGCTCTCTTTACATTGCCGCCTGACCGCAGCCTTGCTGCAAAGGATATAACCGCAGGTGGCACACACTTTCGACCTTAAACTACTTATACAGAAGGAGTGCCTATGAAGTTTAACGATGCCTATTCCCAGATGTTTCCCGGTTACCCCGATGCCGTCAGCCTTCAGCAGGCTGCGGAGATGCTTGGTCTGAACCGCCACACGGTCGGGGAACTGATCCGTTCCCACCGCCTGTTTGCGCTTAAAATCGGCCGCACCTACCGTATCCCGAAGCTGAGCGTGATCGAGTTCCTGCTCACCGGACAGAGCACCTTCCCGGCTGGAAATCCGCCGCTGGATGTGGTATGCTGTGGGTGCAGCAACGGACAGCACGCCTGTTGACCCAAAGGAGGTTTATGATGAAAACTACAGGGTCTGTCCAAGAGAAAAATGGACGTTTCTATTTCGTGATCAATCTTTATGATGCCAACGGCAAGCGGAGGATCAAGTGGATCTCCACAGGTTTGACCGTCCGGGGCAACAAGCGCAAGGCAGAATCCATGCTCCGGGAAATATTGCTCCACTATGATAAGACCGGGGAGCTGCCCACAGGGCGGGGCGGAGCCTACGAAAAAGTAGATGCTAAAACCGCCAAGCCCTTGCCGCAACCTCTCCAACCCGTTAACAAGTCGGAGATGCTGTTTCTGGATTATCTCAACGAGTGGGTGCAAGTCCACAAGGCATCCATCCAGCCTGCAACCTTTATCAGCTACAATCGGATGATCACCGGGCGCATCACGCAGTATTTTGAGCCGCTGGGCTTGAAGCTGTGCGAGGTCACGCCGCAGGTGCTGGATGAGTTTCAGGAGAAGATCTTGCTGGAGGGCTACACCACTAACACAGTCATTCACTACCACGCCATCTTCGGTAAAGCGTTCAAGGATGCCGTCCGCAAGGACTATCTGGAAACCAACCCGATGCTGAAAGTTGACCGCCCGAAGAAGAACAGCTTCCGGCCCAACTTCTACTCCAAGGATGAAGTCCAGCAGCTGCTGGAAGTATCGCAGGATGACCCCCTGCACCTGTGCATCCTCATTACAGCCTACTACGGTCTGCGCCGCAGCGAGGTACTGGGGTTGAAGTGGTCGTCTATCGACTTTGAGCGAAAGTCCATCACCATCAACCACAAGGTGACGGAACAGTTGGTGAACGGCAAGTACGTTCCTGTGGTCAGCGATGTGATGAAGAACAAGACCAGCTGCCGTACCCTGCCGCTGATTCCGGCTGTGGAAAAAGAACTTCTGAAGCAGAAGGAAAAACAGCAGCTTTACCGTAAGCTGTTCAAGAAGAGTTACAGCACCGAGTATCTGGATTTCGTCTGCACCGATCAGGAAGGCAAGCTGATCCGCCCGAACTTCGTGACGGAGCACTTCGACTGGTTGCTGACCAAGTACGGGCTGAAGCACATCCGTTTCCACGATCTGCGCCACAGCTGCGCCAGCCTGATGGTGATGAACGGCGTATCCATGAAGCAGGTTCAGGAATGGCTGGGGCACAGCACCTTTTCTACCACCGCTGACATCTATGCACATCTCGATTACAAGAGCAAACAGGGATCTGCTGGGGTCATTGCGAACCTTTTGGGAGAATCCAAACTTCCCAAATAATTATGGATTTATCGTTCGTGTATAAAGCATACTGTGATGAGGCAAAAGCGGTCTTTTTCTGCTTGATGCAAAAGAAAAAGTCGCAAATTCGTTTGAATCTGCGACTTCTGGCGGAGATGGTGGGATTCGAACCCACGTGCCCGGTTAAGGACAAAACGATTTCGAGTCGTTCTCGTTACGACCGCTTCGATACATCTCCAAGTATATTTTCATGGCAAATTTACGATTTGTATATCGCAAATCGGCCTTGAAACTTGGAACAGTTGCTGTTAGAATATTGTTAGAAAACGCATCGTTCAGACAGGCTTTGAAGCCTGTCAGGACATCAAAATTGACGTTCTCCCGTGTTATATGGAGACATCCGGCGAAGCATCCACTTGGATTTCGAGTCGTTCTCGTTACGACCGCTTCGATACATCTCCATATATTAGCCTTTACAGTATAGCAAAAAAGCGGTTTTCCGTCAACACTTTTCTCCCGTTACGGCACGGCACGGCTGCAAGCCATACGCAGCCGTGCCGTTTTGCGTTTTTGGGGCAGAAAGCGCGGTTTCTTTGCAAAAAAGGCTGTTCTTTTGGGCGGGAGCCGAGTATAATAGGAACGATATTTTTCAAATTTGAAGTATAGAGGAGAGCATTCCAATGGCACAGGCAAAACAAGATATGGGCACCGGCAGCATCAAAAAGCTGATGCTGCAGCTCATGATCCCCGCCGTGGTGGCGCAGGTGGTGAACCTGCTGTATAACATCGTGGACCGCATTTACATCGGCCACATTGCGGGCATTGGCGCGGCAGCGCTGACCGGCGTGGGGCTGTTCACACCCATTCTGATGCTGCTGAACGCTTTTGCCATGCTGGTGGGCGCGGGCGGCGCGCCGCGCACCGCCATTGCTCTGGGGCAGGGGGACAGACAGCAGGCCGAAAAGATCGTCTCCAACAGCTTTACCATGCTGATGTTCTTTGCCGTGGTGCTGACCATTGGCTTCTATGCCGGGGCACCGGTGCTGCTGCGGCTGTTCGGTGCCAGCGATGCCACCCTGCCGTACGCCCTGAGCTACAGCCGCATCTACATTGCAGGCTCGGTGTTCGTGCTGGTGGTGCTGGGCATGAACCCTTTTATCACCACGCAGGGCTTTGCCAAGACCAGTATGCTTACCACCGTGATCGGCGCGGTGATCAACATTATCCTCGACCCCATCCTGATCTTCGGGTTCGGGCTGGGCGTGCGGGGTGCGGCCATTGCCACGGTGCTCAGTCAGGCCGTGGGTGCGGCATGGATCATCCGCTTTCTCACCGGCAAAAAGACCATCCTGCGCCTGCGCAGAGACTACCTGCGCCCGGAAAAGCAGATCATTCTGCCGGTGCTGGCGCTGGGCATCTCTTCGTTTGTGATGCTCTCCACCGAAAGCCTGCTTTCCATCAGCTTCAGCTCCAGTCTGGCGCGGTACGGCGGCGATGTGGCTGTGGGTGCCATGACCGTCATCACCAGCGCATCCCAGCTGTGCACGCTGCCCATTCAGGGCATCTGTCAGGGCGGACAGCCGGTGATGAGCTTCAACTTCGGCGCAGGCAAGAAGGCCCGCGTCAAGGAAGCCTTCCGTTTTCAGCTGACGCTGTGCGGGGCCTACACCTGCTTGTTCTGGCTGTTGATGATGCTGTTTCCCGGCGCGGTGGCAGGCATTTTCACCTCGGACACCGCACTGATCCAGTACACCACGTGGGCCATGCGCATTTACATGGCGGGCATTTTTGCCATGGGCTTCCAGATCGCCTGCCAGCAAAGCTTTATGGCGCTGGGGCAGGCTAAGGTCAGCCTGCTGCTGGCCTGCCTGCGCAAGATCATTCTGTTGATCCCCCTCATCTTCATTCTGCCGCACGTTCTGCCGAACCCGGTGTTCGGCGTGTTTCTGGCCGAGCCGGTCAGCGACATTCTGGCCGCCACCATCACCACCATCACCTTCTTTGCCCGGTTCGATAAGATCCTCGACCGCGGTGCCGCAAGAATCTGACAAAGAGCTTTTTCTGCACAGTTATCAACCCCATCAAAATCCTTTTAGCTTGTATCTGATATCAGCCCACCTATCATAAACCTTGCATCATTCTGTAACACTATGTAATCTTTTGTTTTTTCGCAATTATCCAGCTGACGAAACATGTTCCATGTGATATACTATTTTCAAGTAATTCGCATTTACATCAAAAGGGAGGCTCCGATATCATGGCCCTGCAAAAACTATGCAATTGAACCCATGAAAACCTTTTTGGATGGTCAATATTCCATTCCAAATTATCAGCGGGAATATTCCTGGGAGGAAAATGAAATTCAGGATTTTCTGAATGATCTGGAGGATACCTGTGCCAATCCGAGCACCATTCACTTTTTCGGGCAGATCGTAGTTCACAATGATGAGGACTCCCAAACAAAATTCATTATTGATGGGCAGCAGCGCACAATTACATCCATGATTTTTGTGCACTCTCTTCAGCTTTTGTACGAAAATCTATATTTTACCACTCAATATCATCCTGCATCAAAAAAGGAAGTTCTATTGTCCAATTATGTAGGAGAATACTCTGATGAGGAAAAAAGCCTTCATCTCATCCTTAGTGAAGCGGATAATCCTTACTTTATTCAAACCATAACTGCTAGACAGCCGTCTGGTTCCAAAGAAACGAAAAAGTCCTGGGAAAGAATCCGAAAAGCATTCAAGACTATTTATGAATATCTTGATTCGCACTGCCAGGACGCTTCCGATACTTCCAAGAAAATGGATTGCCTTAACCGATACTTCGAGGCCTTCTTCGAGCGGTTCAAAGTCATGTATATTGAGGCCACCAAGCTGGAAGAAGCTTTTATCATTTTTGAAACATTGAATGCTCGCGGAAAAGACCTTGAAACAGCAGATTTACTCAAAAATTTTGTTTTCAGCAAGTCAAAAGATGTGGATGACACTCAGAAAAAATGGAATTCCATTGTAGACAACCTGGATAAAATTGATACAACCAATTATATCCGACATTATTGGAACTCTTCTCATAAATTCATTCGCAAAAACGACTTATACCGGGAAATTGTAAAATTCATCAAGACCCCTGCTGATGTGTCAGCTTTTCTCGATAGTCTTGAAAATTGTTCTCAATTCTACCATGACATTGCATTTCCGGAGGAAAACGTTGATTTTACAGACGATAAATTGATCTCTTGTCTAAAGAATCTCAAAATCCTCAAGGCCAAAACTTTTTACCCGATTTTGCTTGCAATGAAACAGGCGAAAGAATCCTATTCTGAAAAAGACCTCTTGACCGTCGCCGAAACCATTGAAGTCTATGTTTTTCGTAATTTTACAATCTGCGGAAAGGTTGCCAACACCGGTGAACGATTCTTTTCTGAGATCGCTCTCCGGATTTACGGTGATCTAAATTCCGTTACCGCCATCTGTAAAGAAATCCGAAAATCAATTGTCCCAGACGATGAGTTCACTGCTGCTTTCAATACCTGGTCAGGTTCCAACCGTGAAATTATTCGCTATATCCTGAGAAAAATCAACAAACAATTATCTCCAACAGATGAATTGAATCTCAACAACAGCGATGTTCATATCGAACATGTAATGCCAATTGAAAACAGTAAATGGAAAATCCCGGAAGATACTCACAATGAGTATCTTTGGCGGTTGGGAAACCTCACGCTTTTAAGCGGAAAGCTGAATATCCAGATTTCCAATGAGGTTTTTCCAATTAAAGTGTCAGAATATGCCAAATCAAAAATTGACCTTAATAAATCGCTGTGCACCTGCAGCGATGGTACTCCGCGCACAAAATGGATCGTTCCCGATGATATTGATATCCGTCAAAAATATTTTTCGGATTATGCACTCATAATCTGGCACATCCATTAAACAACTTTTCTATTCAATCAATAAAACAACGCGGCCCCCATACATGAAAAGGGAGCCGCGTTGTTTTTTTATTCCGGTTTTATTTCCCCGCCAGAAGAATGGCCAGCACGGCTTTCTGCACGTGCAGGCGGTTCTCGGCTTCGTCGAAAATCTCCGGTGCGTGCTGCTCGAACACCGCCGAGGAGATCTCCTCACCCCGGTGGGCGGGCAGGCAGTGCAGCACCATGACATCGGGCTTTGCGCTTTCCAGCAGCTTGTTTGTGAGCTGGTAGCCCACGAAATCCCGCAGGCGCTGCTCACTTTCCGGCGTGCCGGGCTTGGCGGTGTTCCACACAGCCGTTGCCACCACATCGGCGTCCTGAACGCCCTCGGCAGGGTCTGCGGTCAGGTGGAAGGCGCTGCCGTACTTGTGGGCGAACATCAGCACATCCGCCGCCGGGCGGTAGCTCTGCGGGCAGACGCAGGTGACCTGCATCCCCGCCAGCAGTCCGCCCACGATGAGGCTGTTTGCCATGCTGCTGCCGTCGCCGACAAAGCAGAGCTTCCGGCCCGCAAGGCTGCCCCGGCGCTCTCGAATGGTCATCAGGTCGGCCAGAACCTGGCAGGGATGGGCGTAATCCGTCAGGCCGTTGATCACCGGCACACCGGCCAGCTCGGCAAACTCTTCCAGATCGCTCTGGCGGTAGGTGCGCCACACCACGCAGTCGTAGTAGCGGCCCAGCACCCGGGCGGTGTCCTTGAGGGGCTCACCGCGCCCGGCCTGCAGCTCGGCGGTGTTCATGTAGTTGCCCAGACCGCCCAGCTGGTACACACCCACCTCAAAGCTGGTGCGGGTGCGGGTGGATGCCTTGGAGAACATCAGGGCAACCGTCTTTCCTGCCAGCAGCGGGGCCGTGCCGCCCAGCTTCTGCTGTGCCTTGAGTTGATCGGCCACATCCAGAATGTGGGTCAGCTCGGCAGGGGAGAGGCCGCTCATTTTCAGCAGATTTTTCATGCCTGCTCCTTCGGAGCCGTCGGCTCCATCTTGCCCAGCACATCGCTCAGGATCTCCAGCGCCATGTCCACATCATGCTCGCTGAGGGTCAGCGGCGGCAGCAGGCGCAGGCGGGTCTTGGCTGTCAGCACCAGCAGGCCCGCTTCGCGGCAGGCGGCCAGCACATCTGCGGCCTTGAGGTCGTAGAACTCGATGCCCACCATCAGGCCGATACCGGAAATGCTCTTGACATGGGGCAGCTTTGCGATGCCTGCGCGCAGCTGGACGGCACGCTCGTTGACATTGGCAAGGAAGCTCTGGTCCATGCGGTCCACCACCACGTTGGCACCGGCGCAGACCACCGGGTTGCCGCCGAAGGTGGAGCCATGGGTGCCGGGGCCCATGCCCTCGGCTACCTTTTCGTTCATCAGCACTGCGCCGATGGGCAGGCCGCCGCCCAGACCCTTGGCCAGCGTGACCACGTCCGGCTTGAGGTTGTAGTGCTCGCAGCACAGGAAGGTGCCGGTGCGGCCCACGCCGGTCTGCACCTCGTCCACGATGAGCACAAGGTCTTTTTCGTCACAGAGCTTGCGCACGGCCTGCACGTAGTCCGGGTCCAGCGCCATCACGCCGCCCTCGCCCTGAATGAGTTCCAGCATCACGGCGCAGGTGGTGCGGTCCACCAGCTCCTCCAGCGCTTCGATATCGCCTGCCGGAGCATACAGGAAGCCTTCGTTGAAGGGGCCGAAGTAGTTGTGGAACACCTCCTGACCGGTGGCGGTCAGGGTGGCGATGGTGCGGCCGTGGAAGCTGTTCACCAGCGTGATGACCGTGGTACGGTCCTTGCGGTAGTGGTCCACGCTGTACTTGCGCGCGGCCTTAATGGCACCCTCGTTGGCCTCGGCACCGGAGTTGCCAAAGAACACCTTGCTCATGCCGGTGCGCTTGCACAGCTTTTTGGCCAGCTTGCCGCAGGGCGCGGTGTAGTAAAGGTTAGAGGTATGCTGCAGCTTGTGGGCCTGCTCCGAGACGGCTTCGGCCCAGTCCAGATCACAGTAGCCAAGGCTGTTCACGCCAATGCCGCTGGTAAAATCCAGATACTGCTGGCCCTCGGGGCCTGCGGCGCGCAGGCCGTGGCCTTTTTCCAGCACAATAGGGTTGCGGTTATAGGTGTGCAGGACGTATTCGTTGTCCCGCTTGATGACTTTTTCAGAATCCATAGGTGTACCCTCCTGTGAACAGAAAACCCTCTCAGGCGCTTTCGCGCCAGAAAATGCTGGCAAAGGCTTGAGAGGGTCATTTTTCTTATTATACCGCCTGCACGGCACCGGCGCAATGCTTATTCGCGGTGGCTGCGGCGGTAAAAGCGGGTGCCGGAGCCGCGGTTGGAGAACAGCTCCAGCAGGATGGAGTGGGGCACGCGGCCATCGATGATGACCGCCTCGTGCACGCCCTGATAGATGGCATCGGCCATGCCGCCGATCTTGGGGATCATGCCGCCCGCAATGATGCCGGCGGACTTATAGCCCTCGATCTCGGACACCTCCACCTCGGGGATGAGGGTGCTCTCGTCGTCCTTATCCCGCAGCAGGCCCGCGATATCGGTCATGGATACCAGCTTCTCCGCTTTCAGCGCAATCGCGATCTGCGCAGCGGCGGTGTCGGCGTTCACGTTGTAGGCCTGACCCAGATCGTCCATGCCCACCGTGGCGATCACGGGGATGAAGCCGCCGTCCAGCAGGCTTGCGATCAGGGTGGCGTCCACATGCACGATCTCGCCCACATGGCCCAGCTGGGGGTCCAGCTCGGTGCAGCGCAGCATCTGGCCGTCCATGCCGCACAGGCCCACGCCGCGGCCGCGCAGCTTGGCAACCAGATCTTTGTTCACCTTACCGGCCAGCACCTGCTGCACGATCTCCATGGTGGCATCGTCAGTCACGCGCAGACCGTTTGCGAAATGGCTCTCCACACCCACCTTTTTCAGCATCTCGTTGATGGCCGGGCCGCCGCCGTGCACCAGCACCACGCGCACACCCAGCAGGGTAAGGGTGACCAGATCGTTCATGACGGCATTTTTCAGTTCTTCGTTGATCATGGCATTGCCGCCGTACTTTACCACCATGGTCTTTCCGTGATACTTCTGGATGTAGGGTGTCGCCTCAGAGAAAAGGCGCGCCATTTCTTCGTTTTTCATAAGATTTCCTCTGAACCCTCTCAGTCAATGCCTTGCGGCATTGCCAGCTCCCCCGAGAGGGGGAGCTTTTGCCGGACGGGTCACTTTATTTCATAAAATCAGCTGCTTGTCGTTCGTTTTAAGCTCCCCCTTCGGGGGAGCTGGCGCGCAGCGCCTGAGAGGGTTATCAGGTGCGGTAGTCGCCGTTGATCTTGACGTAATCGTAGGTCAGATCGCAGCCCCATGCCTTTGCGGATGCATCGCCGGTGCCCATGTCCACCTTGACCAGCACATCGTGCTCAGCCAGCACCTTGGCGGCCTCCTCCTCGCTGTAGGGGTGGTAGGCGGCGTTTTCGCACACATACACCTCACCGGCCTTGCTGGAAAGCCACACGCAGACCTTATCAATGGAGAAATCGCCGGGGGTGTAGCCGATGGCGCATAGGATGCGGCCCCAGTTGGCATCGCGGCCAAACACCGCTGCCTTGAACAGGTTGGAGCACACCACGCTGCGGCTGACGGCACGGGCGGTCTTCAGGTCGGGGGCGTGGGTCACTTCGCAGGTGATGAGGTGGGTGGCACCCTCGCCGTCACCGGCGTGCTCGGCACACATGTGCTCTGCAATGGCGGTGAGCGCGGCAACAAAGGCTTCGTAGTCCGCGTTCTCCTCGCAGATCTCCGGGTTGCCTGCAAGGCCGGAAGCCATGATGATCAAGGTATCGTTGGTGGAAGTGTCCAGATCCACGCTCATCTGGTTGTAGGTGCCGGGCACCACGGTCTTGAGGGCCTTTTCCAGCAGGATGGGTGAGACGGCGGCATCGGTGGTGTAGAAGGCCAGCATGGTTGCCATGTTGGGGGCGATCATGCCGCTGCCCTTGCCAATGGCACCCACCGTGCAGGTCTTGCCGCCCAGCTCGAACTGGATGGCGTATTCCTTTTTGTGGGTGTCGGTGGTCATGATGGCGGTGGCGGCATCGGTGCTGCCCTGCTCGTCCGCAGCCAGCTTTGCGGCGGCGGCAGGGATGCCCCGGGCAAAGGGGTCGATGACCATGGGCTGACCGATGACACCGGTGGAAGCGGGCAGAACGTCCTGCGGGTCGATGCCCAGCTCCTTGCCCACCAGCTCACAGCATTCTTCGGCCAGAGCCACGCCGTTGGCGGCGCAAGTGTTGGCGTTGCCGCTGTTCACGATGATTGCCTGTGCGTAGCCGTCCTTCAGGTGGGCGCGGTCCACCTTGATGGGTGCGCCGCAGACCTTGTTGGTGGTGTACACACCGGCGGCGGCGCAGCGCACGTCCGCCTTGATGAGTGCCAGATCGTATTTTTCTGCATGGTTTGCGCGGATGCCGCAGTGCACGCCAGCCGCTGCAAAGCCCTTGGGCGCGCAGATGCCGCCCGCAACTTCTTGATACTGCATAATGATCTTCCTTTCCCACAGGACGAACCCTCTCAGTCAATGCCTTGCGGCATTGCCAGCTCCCCCAAAAGGGGGAGCTTTTCAGCAAGAGGGAAACCTTATCTTTTTGCCAAAAGCTCCCCCTTCGGGGGAGCTGTCACCGTCAGGTGACTGAGAGGGTTTTCTTTTTTATTCCAACCCTTCGGTCTCTTCCAGCCCCAGCATCAGGTTCATGCACTGGACGGCCGCGCCGGAAGAGCCTTTGCCCAGATTATCGAACAGGGAGACCAGCATCATCTGGTCGCCTGCAGCGTTCACGGTCATGTACAGCTCCATGCGGTCGGTACCGGCCATGGCATTGGAGTACAGGCCGTTCTCCGGCAGGGCTTCGTTCAGAGCGTGCACCTTGACGGTGGCAGCATCCTTGTAATATGCCGCAATGCCCTCGGCCACCTGTTCGGCGGTGCTGCCCGCCAGCGTCAGATCCAGCGGCACCAGCACCTGCATGCCGCAGTAGTAGTCACACACCACGGGCACGAACATGGGGGTGTGGGCAAGGCCGCTGATCTTCTGCATTTCCGGCAGATGCTTATGGGCAAGGCCCAGACCGTAGCTCTTGGGTGCATCCAGCTTGCTGTGCGCCGGGCGGTCAGCGCTCTCGTACTCGGCGATCATCTTTTTGCCGCCGCCGGAGTAGCCGGAGATGCCGGTGCAGCTGAAGGGATAATCTGCCGGTGCAAGGCCCAGCTCCACCAGCGGGCGGGCAATGCTGATAAAGCCGCTGGCATAGCAGCCGGGTACTGCCACGCGGCAGGAATTTTTGATTTTTTCCTTCTGGCCCGCCAGCTCCGGGAAGCCGTAGTCCCATGCGGCATCGGTGCGGAAGGCGGTGGAGGTGTCCAGCACCTTCACGTCCGGGCGCAGCAGGGGCATGACCTCTTTGGAAGCGGCATCCGGCAGGCAGAGGAAGGCGAGGTCGGCAGAGTTGATGACCTTCGCGCGCTCGTTCACATCCTTGCGGCCCTCTGCGGAAATGGAAAGCAGCTCGATCTCCGGGCGTTGTGCCAGACGGTCGGCAATGCGCAGGCCGGTGGTGCCGGAAGAGCCATCAATAAAAACTTTCACGCTCATGCGTTCTTTTCCTCCCACGCATCCAGCTGTGCGTTTGCCAGTGCGATCTGGTTGTTCACGCTGGCTTCGCTGGGGCCGCCGTAGCTGGTGCGGCCCTCGCAGCACTTGACCAGATCAATGGCATCGTAGATATCGTTCTCGAACAGAGCGCTGTAGCCCTTGAACTCGTCGAGGGTCAGCTCTTCAAGGGTCTTGTCCTTTGCGATGCAGTCGGACACCATGCAGCCGGTCAGCTTGTAGGCATCGCGGAAGGGCATCCCCTTCTTGGTGAGGTAGTCGGCGCAGTCGGTGGCGTTGATAAAGCCCTTGGCGGCGGCGCGGCGCATGTTGGCCGGAATGGTCTTCATGGTGTCCAGCATGGGAGTGACCGTCTTCAGGCACAGCTCCAGCGTATCCACTGCGTCGAAGATGGCTTCCTTATCTTCCTGCATGTCCTTGTTGTAGGCGAGGGGAATGCCCTTCATCATCACCAGCAGGGTGTTCAGGTCGCCGTAGACGCGGCCGGTCTTGCCGCGGATCAGCTCAGTAACATCCGGGTTCTTCTTCTGCGGCATGATGGAAGAGCCGGTGGTAAAGGCATCGTCCAGCTCAATGAACTTGAACTCCCAGCTGCACCAGAGGATGATCTCCTCGGAAAGCCGGGACAGGTGCATCATGCAGATGGAGATGGCATTGGCCAGCTCGATGCAGAAATCGCGGTCGGACACGCCGTCCAGACTGTTGGCACAGGGAGCCGCAAAGCCCAGCTTTTCGGCGGTGAACTGGCGGTCCAGCGGGTAGGTGGTGCCAGCCAGCGCGCCGGAGCCCAGCGGGCACTGTGCGTCCATGCGGGCGGTGGCATCCTCAAAGCGCTGCAGGTCGCGCAGCAGCATGGAGGCATATGCCATCAGAGCGTGGCCAAAGGTGATGGGTTGGGCGCGCTGCAGATGGGTATAGCCGGGCATGACGGCGGTGGTGTTCTCACCGGCCTTTTTGCAGATGACCTTGATGAGCTCCACGATGTAGGCCTGCAGGGTGTGGCTGTAGTCCCGCAGGGTCAGGCGGATATCCAGCGCCACCTGATCGTTGCGGCTGCGGCCGGTGTGCAGCCGCTTGCCCGCATCGCCGATGCGGGCGGTGAGGGTCTGCTCCACAAAGGTGTGCACATCCTCGGCATTGGGGTCGATCTCCAGCCTGCCGGCTGCCAGATCATCGGCGATGGAAGCCAGACCGTTGAGGATGTCCTCACAATCCTTTTCAGAGATGATGCCCTGCTTTGCCAGCATGGCGGCGTGCACGCCGCTGCCGCGCATATCCTGCGCGATCATGCGCTGGTCGAACCGGATGGAGGAGTTGAAGTCGTTCACGCGGGAATCCACGGCCTTGGAAAAACGGCCCTTCCAGAGTTGTTCTGCCATAGTTTTATCCTTTACTGATAGGCGGCTCGCCCTATTCACTCCCTCAGTCACGGCTGACGCCGTGCCAGCTCCCTCTGGGAGGGAGCCTTAACGTTACGGTCAGCTGATAAACGCCTTCCTCTTTGAGGGAGGTGTCACCGAAGGTGACGGAAGGAGTTTTTGCCGCTCATTTTATTTCTTCTAAAAACGGCAAAGCCGCCGCAGGGGAAAACGCTCCTGCGGCGGTGCCGCCGGCAACGATGCCGGTTGGATGGAACTTCCGTGTGAAAGTGTGAAAACACACGAAAGGGAAGATGTTATAGCTGCTTACTTGACCTCCGGCCAGTTCTTGGACAGCTTTGCGCGCTCCTTGATGGACAGGCCGAACAGGTTGATGAAGCCTGTTGCATCAGCCTGATTGTAGTCCTCGTCCTCACCGAAGGAAGCGGTCTGCTCGTCGTACAGGGTGTACGGAGAGGTGACACCGGCGTTGATCATGTTGCCCTTGTAGAGCTTGAGCTTCACATCGCCGGTGACGGTCTTTTCCAGACTGTCGGCAAAGGCATCCAGAGCCTCGCGCAGCGGGGTGAACCACTGGCCGTTGTAAACGATATCGGCATACTTCTGGGCCAGCTGAGCCTTGAAGTGAGAGCTTTCCTTATCCAGAGTGATGGTCTCCAGCACATTGATGGCCTTGTACAGGATGGCACCGCCGGGGGTCTCGTACACACCGCGGCTCTTCATGCCCACCAGACGGTTCTCCACGATATCCAGCAGGCCGATGCCGTTCTCGCCGCCCAGCTTGTTCAGGTGCTCCACCAGCTCCACAGCGCCCATCTCCTTGCCGTCCACAGCGGTGGGGATGCCCTTTTCAAAGTGGATGGTCACATAGGTGGGAACATCGGGAGCCTGCTCGGGGCTGATGCCCAGCTCCAGGAAGCCGGGCTTGTTGTACTGGGGCTCGTTGGCGGGGCTTTCCAGATCGAGGCCCTCGTGGCTCAGGTGCCACAGGTTCTTGTCCTTGGAGTAGTTGGTCTCGCGGTTGATCTTCAGGGGGATGTGGTGAGCCTCGGCGTAGTCGATCTCCTCGTCACGGCTCTTGATATCCCACTCACGCCACGGAGCAATGATGGCCATATCGGGGCACAGGGCCTTGAGGGTCAGCTCAAAACGCACCTGATCATTGCCCTTGCCGGTGCAGCCGTGGCAGATGGCGTCTGCGCCTTCCTTGATGGCGATATCAGCCAGAGCCTTGGCGATGCAGGGACGTGCAAAGCTGGTGCCCAGCAGGTAGTCCTCGTACTTTGCGCCGAACTTCAGGGTGGGGAAGATGTAGTTCTCCACGAAGTCCTTCTTCAGGTCCAGCACGTACAGTTTGGAAGCGCCGGTAGCCTTGGCCTTTTCTTCCAGACCATCCAGCTCCGTGCCCTGACCCACGTCACCGGAGACAGCGACGACCTCGCAGTTGTTGTAGTTTTCCTTCAGCCAGGGAATGATAATGGAGGTGTCCAGACCGCCGGAGTAAGCCAGCACGACTTTTTTGATGTTTTCCTTTTTCATAGGTGACGCTCCTTTTTCATAAAAATACACTTTTGTTTTCTGATGCGCACTTTCCCTTCGCATCCTCTTCCGTTGCGTTTCGGTTGATGCTTTTATTATACGCCGCGCTGTTTTTTCGTCAATAACAAAACCATACAAACCTTTTTTGCTTCCGGCGCCTGATTTTCGTTCATGTTGCATCTTTATGCGTTATTTGCAGAATATATTCATATTTTATGCATTTGCACAGTATATATTCGGGGCACATGCATCCCGCCCGGGGCATGTGCGGACTACAGCACACGGAAAGAATTCACACCGCAAAAACAAAAAGCCCGGGACCCTTTTGTGAGCCGTCTGGCCCTGAAAGAGTCCCGGGTTTCGTTTTCGCTTTATGCGCCGGAAAATGGCCCGCCCGCCGCCGTCCATGCGGCGCACAGCAGTTCCTTCTGGGCCTTGGGCAGCTGCTTGAGGGCATACTCCCGCCGCAGGGCGGCGCGCTTATCCGCGCACAGTTCCAGATAGGCAAAGCCCCCGGCCCCTCTGGCACGGGTGTACTTTGCGCCGCGTCCGCTCTGGTGGGCGCGCAGGCGGGCGGCAGGGTCGGTGGTCCAGCCGGTGTACAGCGTACCGCCGGTACACCGCACCATATACACAAAGGCGGGCTTTGGCCGGGCGCACGGCTCAGATGCGGCCATTGTTCTTTAACACCTGACGGCAGGCGGCAAGGGCAGTTTCCTTATCCTTGGCGGTGATGAGGAAGCGGCTGGCGTGGCAGAAGCTGATGCCCGGGATGCCGCTCTTCTGCTCAATGACCTCCTGCGGCTGGCCGGCCCAGCTCTGGGGGAAGGGGAGTTTGGGGCGCTTGGTCTTGTGGTCGGTGACGCACTGGGCGCTCCAGCCGCCGCGCTGGCTGGGGTAGACCACAAACAACGCGTCCGTCTTGTACAGGCCGTTCTTCCACGGCAGATAGCAGGGCAGCACCACGATGCCGTCCCGGGAGTTTTTGTAAGCCTGCTGCACCTTTTCGTCGGCGCGGTTCACGGCGTTGGCGCTGGCGATCTGGTTTTCCAAGATCTGCTTTGCCACGGCCACCGCCTTGAAAAAGCAGGTGTCCTGATCCTCTTTGGAGTCCCACACCGGGTTAAAAAAGCCAATGGCATCGCACAGGCTGTTCTGCTCGCCGGTGTTATCGTTGAGGTCCAGCGGCTGGATGAAGTTCTCGTCAATAAGCCGGGCCTGACGCTCACCCACAAGGCCGGGGCCGAGCACCCGCCACAGCAGGCCGAGGGCCGCATAGGGCACGCCATTGGGGCGGTACTCCCGGGGCTCCTGATGGTGGTCGAACATACCAAAGCCCACATCGTACACGATGCCGTCAAAATCATCCGGCACCACAAAGCCGCGGGTGATCTTGATGTCCGGGCGCAAAATTTGCAGCAGGGCAGTGGCAAACACATCGTCGGCGTGGAACTTGCCGGCGTGGGTGAAGCCGTTTGCAGGAATTTTCATAGATGTACCTCGTTCCCAATAAAATGTCTGGCAACAGTATAGCACACTTTGCAGAAAGGGACAACGAAAAGCCCCGGAACGGGCACGCCATTCCGGGGCTTTTTGAGCGTATTCTTACTTTTTCTTTGTGGTGCGTGCTTTTTTAGCGGCAGGAGCGGCGGGCTTTTCCGCCGGGGTGGTCTCCGGCTCGCCCAGAGCCAGAATGCTGCTCAGCTCCTTCTGCACAGCGGCGTTGTTGTCGTCGGTGACGGCCAGCACATCGGAATAGAACTGCTCCATGCCCTCGCGGGTGGAGAAGGTGGCAACGTACATCTGGTTGCCCATGGCGCCGCTCAGCGCGTCCGGCATGCGGTCCACCATGCGCATGTTCTGCTGGTACTTCTGCATGATCTGCTCGTGGCTGTACACAAAGTGCTTGCCGTCGCGGCGGCCTGCAAACGGGCAGTAGAAGTGCTCGCCCACCGGCATATCGGTGCCGCCAAAGGCGATCATGTCCGCCCAGATCTTGTAGACGTTGGTGGAGCGGGCAAAGTTGATCATGTCCGGGGTAAAGCCGCCGCAGGGGCGCATGTTGACCTCCAGCGCCACGATCTGGCCCTTTTTGCCCATGCCGGCCTGATCCTCGGTCATGCGGAAAAACTCAAAGTGGATGAAGCGGCTCTTCACGCCAAAGCTCTTGACGGCGGCACGGCCTGCAGCGCGGGTGTCCTCGGGCAGGTCCTTGATGATGTAGTAGATGGAGTTGTCGTTGTCGTTGACGATATCCATGATGGACATGGGGCTGACGTTGCCGGCCTCAAAAATGGGGTTGCCGTTGGCATCGATGATGGCATCGTAGCTGTTCACCTCGGCCCGGACGAACTCCTCCATGATGTACTCCACATCCGGGTGATGGGCCGTCTTCTGCACGAGGAACTTTTTCAGGTCCTCGTCGCTGGACAGCTTGTGGGTATCGGATGCGCCCACGCCGTTATCCGGCTTTACCACCACCGGGTAGCCCACCTCGTCGATGAACTTCCGGCAGCCCTCGTAATCGTCCACCATGTGGTAGCGTGCGGTGGCGATGCCGGCCTTCTGGTAATACTCCTTCATCTTGCTCTTGTACTTGATGCGGGGCATATCGGAGGTCTGGAAGCCGGAGGTGATGTGGAAATCGGTGCGCAGGGCTGCGTCCCGCTCCAGCCAGTATTCATTGTTGGACTCCAGCCAGTCGATTCGGCCATACTTGAATGCAAAGAAGGCCACGGCGCGGTAGACCTCGTCGTAGTTTTCCAGACTGCCCACCTTGTAGTACTCGTTCAGGCTGTCCTTCAGCTCTGGCTTCAGCTCATCGTAGGGCTGGTCGCCGATGCCCAGCACATTCATGCCGTTGTTTTTCAGCTCACGGCAGAACTGCCAGTAGTTGGTGGGGAAGTTGGGCGAAATAAAAATAAAATTCTGCATGGTTTTATGATTCCTCTTTCCTCTATAAAAACTCCCTCCGTCACGGCTTCGCCGTGCCAGCTCCCTCCGGGAGGGAGCCTTTTTCCATTGCGGAGAACTTTTGCAAGGCCCCCTCCATGAGGGGGCTGTCTGCGAAGCAGACTGGGGGAGTTCCCTGTTTACTGCTCACCCAGAATATACGGCATGTAATATGCAGTCTGCTTATACCACCAGTTCCAGTCGTGGTTCACATCGTGGCCCCACAGGTCTACCCAGATGGGGATGTTCTTGGCCTCGAAGATGCGCTTGAGGAGCCATGTGGTGTCCGGCTGCTCCCAGTCGCCCTGACCGCAGCAGATGACCGCCTTCTGGCTGCGGAACAGCTGCATGTAGGGGTGATCCTCCGGGAAGTTCTTCATGTAGTCCACGGGCGAGTTCATGTACACCAGCTCGTCCATATAATTGCCGAAGCCATAGTGGGCCGTGTAGATGCCGCTGAGGGCCAGACAGCCGCAGAACACATCCGGGCGGCGCAGGTACAGGTTGACCGCATGGGTAGCGCCCAGACTGCAGCCAAAGGCAATGACACCGGGCAGGTCGTCCCAGCCGTTGCGCTCCTTGGCCATATACTGGATCTTGGGCACAGCCTCCTCCACGATATAGCGCAGCCACTGCTCATAGCGGCGGATGCGCCAATAAGGGTCGCCCTGCGTGTCGGACCAGGTCTCCTTGTCCATGGTATCAATGGAGATCACCATGATCTTACCAGCATCGATCCATGGGGCAAGGGTGTCGGCCATGTGGAAGTTCTCAAAATCGAAGAAGCGGCCATCCTGACAGGGGATGTACAGCATCGGGCGGCCTGCGTGGCCGTAAATTTTGCACTCCATGTCGCGGCCCAGCGCCGGGCTGTAGTCCTTAAAATACTGCATTTCCATGGTGTTTCCTCCTTTTAGGGTTTACTCCTCCACCTCATACATCAGAGTATGGAACATAAAGGGCAGCTGTTTTTCCCAACTGGCTTCGCTGTGGGTGCCGCCGGGCACGATGCGGCTGGTAAGGTGGATGCCCCGGGTCATGACCTTTGCGCACATCTCTGCAAAGCCGCAGCGCATCCCGTCGTGGTTGCCCATCTCGCGGGAGCCGTAGTCCATGTACAGCACGGTGCCCGGCTCCAGCTTTGCGCGGCCCACAAGGCCGGAAAGCTTTTCCGGCGACACCCAGATAGACGGTGACAGCGCCGCCGCACGGCTGAAAGTGTCGTTGTACTGCAAAAGGGCGTACAGGCTCATCAGACCGCCCATGCTGCTGCCGCCGATAAAGGTGTGTGCCCGGTCGGGCAGGGTGCGGAAGTTGCGGTCGATGAAAGGTTTGAACCGGTGGATATACCAGCTCATGGTGGCCTGACCCATGCCGTCAAAGTGGCCGAACTGCGGGTCGTCGAACCGGTAGGGCGAATACTCCACCAGCCGTTCGTTGTTGGCTCCGGCGTTGCACTCCACCGCCGCCACGATCAGCGGGGTGTCGGTGTAGTCCAGATAATCGGCCACGCCCCAGCTTTTGCCAAAGGTGGCATCCTCGTCAAAAAAGACGTTCTGACCGTCGAACATATACAGCACCGGATACCGGCGGTCGGGGTCAGCTTCATACATCGTGGGCAGATAAACATATACTCTGCGCTGCTCGGTGCCGTTGACGGCAGGGTAGCTCACGCTCCATTTTTTGACCATGGGTCCATTCCTCTCAATCTTTCCCGCACGCCTGCCGCAATGCAGGCCGCTGTTCTGTTTTCAGTTTAGCACTGCAGGGCACAGAAAGCAATTGCGCCGGGAAATTTTGGAGGTTTGACGGAGAGGCGGCTTGCCCTCTCCGTCTGCTCGCTTCGCTCGCATCCACCTCTCCCAAAGTGAGAGGCCTTGGCAGTACGGTAAAGTTTCTGGTTTTGCCAAGGGCTCCCCCTTTGGGGGAGCTGACACGCGAAGCGTGGCTGAGAGGGCGAGGACGTTATCCTAATATACGGCAAACGCCGCCGAGCGGAGGCCTGGCGGCGTTTGCTGCTATTCTGAATAAAAAGGTTTTCTCCGGAGAATCGGGATCAGTTCTTTTTCTCAACAGGCACGATCCAGCCCTTGGTATCGGGGATCTTGCCCCACTGCATACCGGTCATGGTGTCGTACAGTTTCTGGGTGACAGGGCCGATCTTGCCGTCGCCGATGTAGGCGTGCTCGCCCTTCCAGACCAGCTCCTTGACGGGGGAGACGACAGCGGCGGTACCGGTGCCGAACACCTCTTCCAGCTTGCCTTCGCGGGCAGCAGCCATGATGTCGGCAATGGCGATCTTGCCCTCGACGACCTCATAGCCCCAGTCCTTCAGCAGCTCGATGCAGCTGCGGCGGGTAACGCCGGGCAGAACGGTGCCGACGGTAGCAGCGGTGTACACCTTGCCGTCGATCTTGAACATGATGTTCATGCTGCCAACTTCCTCGACGTACTTCTTCTCCACGCCGTCCAGCCACAGCACCTGTGCGTAGCCCTGCTCCTCGGCCAGCTCGCCGGCCTTGATGGAAGCAGCGTAGTTGCCGCCGCACTTGGTGAAGCCGGTCAGGCCGGGAGCGGCGCGGATGTACTCGTCTTCCACATAGATGCGGACGGGGTTGATGCCCTCGGCATAGTAAGCGCCCGAGGGAGCGCAGATGATGCAGAAAATGTAGTGCTTGGAAGCGTGCACGCCCAGACCCACGTCGTTTGCGAACACGAAGGGACGGATGTACAGGGAAGCACCGTCGGAATGGGGCACCCAGTCACGGTCCACATCCACCAGCGTTTCAACCGCCTGAATGTAGTCCTCCACAGGGATCTTGGGGATGCACAGACGGTCGGCGGAGTCCTGGAAACGCTTTGCGTTGCAGTCCGGGCGGAACAGCTGGACGGTATCATCGGCCGTGCGGTATGCCTTCATGCCCTCAAAGATCTCCTGAGCGTAGTGGAACACGACAGTAGCCGGGTCCAGTTCAAAGGGGCCGTAGGGGACAATGCGGGCATCGTGCCAGCCTTCGCCCTCGGTGTAATCCATCACGAACATATGGTCGGTGAACTTCTTGCCAAAACCCAGATTGCTCTCGTCAGGCTTTGCCTTCGGAGCAGTGGTACGGGTGATCTTGATATCCAACATGATTTATTTTCCCTCTTTCCTGATCTCGGGCGCAGCGAGTGAAAATGCGCCCGCAAACACCGAATGTTGTTTTCTATTATAATAATATGAATGTGATTTACAAGGAAACGAAAAATCTTTCATCTTTGGACAGGTTAAGTTGCGCTAAATTGCCTGCTTTTCCATGTGCAAACTGCCCAAAATATGATACAATGAGGGCATAAGCCGGATCTTACAGGCTCAGAAAGGAGCTTTTGCACAATGATAAAAGGTGTTATTTTTGATATGGACGGGCTGATGTTCGACACCGAGCGCATCTGGGCCACCCTGTGGAAGCCCGCACTGGCCACACTGGGCCTTCCTTATAAGGAAGGGCTGGACGCTGCCGCGCGCGGCTCGGCAGGCGATTCCATGCGGGCCGTGCTGCGCCGCTTCTACGGCCCGGACTGCGACACCGATGCCATCATGGATGCCCTGCACGCGCAGGCAGAGACGGCCTTTCAGGCACCGCCGCCCAAAAAGCCGGGTCTGGATGAACTCATCGCCTATCTGGAAGCGCAGCACATTCCCATGGTGGTGGCTTCCTCCAGCCGGATGGCATCCATCCTGCGGCACCTCAACAACTGGCACATGACCGATCACTTTCAGGCCCTTATTTCCGGCGAGCAGTTCACCTCGTCAAAGCCCGACCCGGAGATCTTCCTCACCGCGGCCAAGGCGCTGGGTACCACCCCGGCTGAAACGCTGGTGCTGGAGGACAGCTACAACGGCGTGCGCGCCGGTGCGCGGGGCGGCTTTGTCACCGTGATGGTGCCGGACCTTGCCCCCGCTGACGACGAGATGCGCCGTCTGTACACCGCCGAGTGCAAAGACCTGCGCGAGGTGAAAAAGATGCTGGAGGAGGGGAAGCTTCTTTCCGAAACCTGAAATATACAGTTGGTCTTTTACATTTTCACGCTAAAAAAGCGGAGAACATCCTCAAGGAAGTCTTTGCCCGCCTTATCCAGCAGTCCTCCCGTGTGGAGCTGGGCAAGAAGTTTGAAAGCGGCTTCTATGCCAAGCCCGACACCCCCAGCCCACAGGCTGTACCCGCCGCAGGCGAACCCACCATCTCCATGACAGCTCTTTTGGAATTGCTCAAGGATGCCGACCCGGAAATGAAGGCAAAGCTCCGCCTGGCACTGCTCACCTGATGCAAAAAAGGGCACTGATTGCAATGCAATACAGCGCCCTACATTATCGGACATGGAAAACACCGACCGTGCAAAAACCGTGCAGCCATGGCTTACAAAACAAAAAAGCCATGAAATCTTTCGATCCACAGCTTCCACGGTAGACATTCCTACGCGTTGGGACCCGCGGGCTAAGCAACAGCAACGGGTTGCGTTAGCTGATTTTTCCGCAGCCCCTTGGTAGGGCTTTGAAAAATCAGAACGCGGCCCCAACAACTCCTCCCTGTTTCAGCCGCAGGCTGCGGTCGTCGTTGTTGCACTGGGCTGATTGCTTGCGGCGCTATGCGCCGCCGCCCTGTTCGAGCCCCTTCCATCGCGCAAACAAAAAAGAAAAACCAGCACACAATGTGTACTGGTTTTTCTTGGTGCGATGGAAGGGACTCGAACCCCCGGCCTACTGATTCGTAGGAACCGAATAGCGCATTTTGTCCATTTCATTATTCAACGTCAAATCGCTATTTCGATCGAATTACCGTCATTTTGCCGTTGTTGTTCTATTGTATTCTTTGCATTGCTTGCACGGTTTTACACCTATTATCCATCCTTGCGATGTGCAGAAAATGTGCAAAAGTGTGCAGAGCTAAAATCAGCCCGACAAGACGGTCTCAAAATGAGCGACTTTCCTGCTGGATTTTTGAGGCATCAGCAGCACAAAAATTCCCTATTTCATCCAGACAACAATCTTACATGATACACCGGTTCTTTGGCAGGGTTTAGGACATCCGAACAGACACCGTTTTACATAGAAATGAGGTTCACCATGAACAAGCTGCTTTCCTGCCACTTCAATATGGATACCAACCGGATGGAAGCCCGGTTCGAGGGTAGCACCACCATTGCCATCGACTGCGCCGCTGTGGAGGACGAATACGGAAACACCCCGGTACAACGGGCGGAACTGGACTGGCTGCTCTACAATAAGCCGTTGGAGTACGCACAGCTTGTGCTGGGTGGAGAGGTGGATCATTACTCTGCCTTGGAGTTAATGACAGGCACTGCAAACATCATAACAATGTACAGCAGTGACACGACAAAGGTGCAGGTACCGGCAGCGGTCAGCAGCTTTTTCAGCGGATTCAGACCAAGGCTAGCAATGTAGCAGCCCAGCAGCAGGATGCAGAAGGTCGCCAGTTGGATGTACAGGGTGGGGACAGAATCGTAACTTTCCGCATTGCGGAAGATCGCCCAGCTCAAGGCTTTCAAAAAGCCGCTGCCTTTGCTGGCAATATAGGTGATGTGGCAGGCCCAGTAGGTTCAGCCTGCATAATAGGCCAGCTTTACATTGGTGGTCTAGTGCAGCCATGAGCTAACGCTGCCCTCACTCTTGACCGTAAAATCCAGCTCGCCGACCATCAGGGCATAAGGAACAAAGTAACGCGCAAACATCTGGATCCAGCTGAAGATGATCTGCGGACCATTGAAGTACACAAAGTCATTTGTGACACTGCCGAATCCCCATACGGTTGAGAATGTCATAAACGCAAGGATCAGCCATGTGATTTTGGTGGTTTCTTTTGTCGCTGACCTGCAAACAGCCTCCTCTTTCTTTTTGATCTTCAAGTAAAACGGTCAGACTTTTTTCGTCAAAACTATATTATTTAACCAAACAACGATATATTTTGATTGATTTCTATGCCAGTATAGCATAATTGACCACCCGTAATTTAGGTAGTCAACCAAATTGCTGCGATATTGATGTTCTGTATGTTGCATTTTTAAGGCTGTAGCAAAAAACAGGGCATATCCCTCAACGAAGGGGTACGCCCTGCTTTTTATCTCTGAATCTTTGGCCTGCGTGTTATGAGTCGCTGCAGCGCAGTCTGGCCCGTTCTGCCCGCTTTGCTCGTTGTGATTTTTCATACTGCACGAAATGCCTTCTATTTCTATTATTTATTACTTTTGAGGCAGTTCCGTTTTTCCACCTTTGGCATTGCGCTCCTTTTTCACCTTCTGGTCAAAGCCCTGACGACTGTTGCTCAAGTGAGCGACCATCAGTCGGTAGGCTTCGTCCCCGTCGTGGGCTGCCACCGCTTTGTAGATCTCTCCGTGAATGGACACCCGGGGACCGTTAGACAGACGGGGAACCAGCAGGCTGTAAGAAGCCCGCACCGATTTGATAATCACCGGAAGCATCCGCTCAAAGACGGGGTTTTTGCTCATGCGGCACAGGAAGGTGTGGAAGGCAATGTCCTTGGCGGTGATGGCCTGGATCACCTCCGGGGTGGTTTTCTTTCCCTGCAGCTGCGCATCCAGCTCGTCGATATCCTCGGCTAACTGCTTCAGGAGCACCAGCTCTTCCGCATCGCCACGCTGGGCGGCAAGACGACAAACAGAAGGCTCCAGGATCTGTCGAGCCTCAAACAGATAGGTGTTCAAATCATCACTGGCGATAAAGCGTAGCCCCAAAGGATCGTCAGACAGGCCCGGCACGGCGCTGACAAAAGTGCCGCAGCCACGGCGGATTTCCAGAACATCCCGAGACACCAGCGTTTTGATTGCTTCCCGGATGGTGATGCGGCTGACGTCAAAGGTCTGCATCAGCTCCTGCTCTGGGGGGATCTGACTGCCGACCTGCCAGTTGCCGCAGATAATCTGATTTTCAATTTTGTTTGCCACGATGGCAGAGAGCGTTTTATTAGAAGACATGGGTAATGGCTCCGTTCTCTGATCCTTTCCAGGATTGAATTTGGTGCGGGAATTTATGTGAGATCCCTATAAAAAGTCTTTGAATATAGTATAAATGGTTCGCAGGCAAATGTCAACGCTGAACGTAGAACATCATACGTATGATATTGATTGTGACTTTTCGACAAAAAAGGCCGCTTCAGTTTATGAAAGGTTCCATCTTGTAAAATCGTAAACAATCTGTTAAGCTTTACACATAAGACATATGACGAGTGTCATATGATGAATTATATTTTGGAGGAGAGACTATGGACATTCTGTACGTGATTCTCACAGCGCTCCTGGTTGTCGCTGCCGTAACCATGATCCTGAAAAAGGTCGATACTCGGTTGACCTTCCTGTTTTTGGGCGTCATCGGTCTGGCTGCCGCTACCATCGTCACCGGCCAATCTGTGCTGGGTGACTCCACCACCGGCAATGTATGGCTGGACATTTTTGATGTGATCCGCGCCAAATTTGTCAGCACCATTTCCGGCACCGGTATCCGCCTGATGATGATCGGCGGCTACGTCATGCTGATGAACCACACCAAAGCGGCTGATGTGCTGGCCCTTGGCGCCAGCAAACTGCTGAAACCCATTAAGAACCCCTACATCGTGCTGGCTCTGGTTTACATGATCGGCGCTGTGCTAAAGATTTTTATCACCAGCCAGATCGCCCTTGGCCTGCTGTTTATGGCTACCATGTTCCCCATCCTGACCCGGATGGGCGTCAGCAAACTCAGCGCGGCGGCTGCCTGCGTGGCCATCGGCGGTATGGACCTTGGCCCCAACGACTCCACCGGCATCTTTGCCGCCACCGAGATCCTAAACTGCACCCCTATGGATTGGTTTACCAACTACGAGCTGATCATTGGACCGGTGATCATCGTCTGCGTCGGCATTTTCATGGGTATCTGGTTCCAGTATATGGATAAGAAGGAGTTCGGCGGTCTGGTGATCCCCGAAGAA
Source organism: Faecalibacterium sp. BIOML-A4 (assembly GCF_009679665.1). NCBI lineage: Bacteria > Bacillati > Bacillota > Clostridia > Eubacteriales > Oscillospiraceae > Faecalibacterium > Faecalibacterium sp. BIOML-A4. The sequence goes on from NZ_WKZG01000006.1 coordinate 120,871, forward strand.
GCCAAGGAGGACATGAAGATCTCTGACCTCGGTGTGCCCGCCTTCTACGGCGTCTTCCCCCTGATCCCCCTGACGCTGGTAGTCGTGTTCAGCTTTGTGGACGGCATAAAGATGGACGTTATCACCGCCCACATCATCTGCTTCTTCCTGTTCTTCATCGTGGACCTAATCGTAAAAAAGGACATGAACCGCCTGCAGGATAACCTGAAAAAGCTGTGGGTCTGGATGGGCAACTACTTCAACAACATCATCGTTCTGATTTCTGTCGCCTCTGTTTTTGCCGAAGCCATCAAGAAACTGAAGGGCATCGACGTTCTGTGCGGCATGCTGTCCCACATCGGCGGCGCCGTGATCATCGTGGCCATTGCGATGGCCGCCATCCAGATCGGCACCGCGCTGCTCACCGGCTCTTCCAACGCTCCCTGGTACGCTTTCGGTTCGATGGGTGCGGATATGGCCGCAACGCTTGGCGTACACAACGGTCTGCTGCTGGTGCCCATGCATCTGACCGGCGGCCTGTCCCGCTGCTTCTCTCCCTTCTGCGGCGCGATGATTGCCGTGTCCGGCATGGTGGAGACAGAGCCGATGGCCCTGTGCAAGCGCAACGCCGTTCCCATGCTGTTCGGCGTGCTGGTCTGCTTTATCGCAACCTTTGTTGTATTCGGACTTTGATTTTTACTCTGTTTTTTGAGGTGAAATGCTATGAGACACAATTTTGACGAGATCATCAACCGGCGAGTCTCCGAGTGCAAGAAGTACGAGGCTGCCTGCTATCCAGAGGACGTGCTCCCGATGTGGATCGCGGATACGGACTTTGCCGTACCGGCAGAAATTTCCGAGGCCATCCAGCAGCGGGCAAAGCACCCCTGCTTCGGCTATCCCATTGAGTCCTTTGAGTTTGAAGAGGCGGCAGCGCGCTGGGAGCGCGTCCGCTTTGGCTGGAACGTGGACCCTCACTGGGTCAAGTACGCCAACGGTGTTCTTCCGTTCTTGATGTACGCCATCCGAGCCTATTCTTATCCCGGCGACAAGGTGGTCATTCAGCCCCCGGTTTACCCGCCCTTCTCCGCTATCGTACGCAACAACGGCCGCCAGCTGCTGGAGAACCGCCTTGTGCAGGACGAAAACGGCAAATATCAAATTGATTTTGACGATCTGGAGAAGAAGCTGAAGGATCCCCGCACCAAGCTGTTCTTTATGTCCAACCCCCACAACCCCGCTATGCGCTGCTTCACCCTTGAAGAGCTGAAGCGGATCGGTGAGCTGTGCCTGAAGTACAACGTACTGGTAATCTCTGACGAGATCCACTGCGATCTGACTTATCAAGGTTACAAGCACATTCCCTTTGGTTCCATCAGCGAGGAGTTTGCAAACAACTGCATCGTCCTGATTAACCCCAGTAAAACCTTTAACATTGCCGGGTTCCGTACCGGAGCGGCCATCATCCCCAACAAACGCATCCGGGACAACATCGAAATCACGATCGTAAACAACAAAAACTATGGCCGCACGATCTTTGGCATGCTTACCTTTGTCACGGCCTACACCAAGTGCGACTATTACGCGGATGAGATGATGCAGTATCTGCAGCAGAGTCGGGATATGATGATGGCTTATATGAAGGAGCGCATCCCCCGCATCAAGCTAGCAGAACCGGAAGCGACCTATCTGATGTGGCTGGACTGCCGGGATCTGAATATGACCCAGGACGAACTGAAGGCATTCATGTTCAACAAAGCAAAGCTGGGCCTGAACGACGGCGCCACCTTCGGTACAGGCGGCACCGGCTTCATGCGCATGAACATCGCTTGTCCGCGGTCCACCGTGGAACAGGCGCTGGAGCAGCTGGAAAAGGCTGTAAACGCGCTGTAATATCCTGAAATGCACAGGCCGGGTTCGCTTTAGAGGGTTCGGTCTGTGTCACTTGTACTTTTTGCGTCAATCTGGTATGATAAAAACGTTTTCTCTTGCATCGAAAATCGAAAGGAGACGACCCATGAAAAAACGAATCCTTGCAGCGTTGCTTGTTTTCGTTGCATTATTGACCGGATGCAGCAGGAAGGAAACGACCGGACAGTGGCCGTCTCAAAAGATCGAGATCGACGTCTGTTACACCGCGGGCGGCACGGCGGATACCGTTGCCCGGCAGCTGTCAGCGCTCATGTCCCAGCAGCTGTCTACCACCTTCAATCTGGTAAACGTTACCGGCGGTTCCGGTTCTATTGCCGGCCAACAGGTGTACGCTGCCGCTCATGACGGCTATACCTGGCTGGGAGATGTGGCGCACACGGTATCTGGCTGGCGCACCCTTGGGTATGCCGATCTGGGCTGGGAGGATTTCTACGGCTTCTATGCAGCCTCTTCCCCTTATGTACTGTTTGTTTCCGGCAATTCTCCCTACCAGACCGCACAGCAGCTGTTTGACGCCATGCGGGGGGACCCCTCCATGAAGTGGGGCAACGCCGGTCTGGGAAGCATTAACCAACTGACCGGCTCGCTGATGCTGGAAAAGCTGGGCCTGAAGGGCAATTCCGTTCCCTACGACGGCGGCCGTTCCGCCGCCATCAAAGTGGTAGCCGGGGAAGTGACCTGGTCTTGGTGCGGTTTGTCCGATATTCTGGATCTGGCACAGAGCGGCGATATCCGCATTCTGGGCATCTGCGACAGCAGCCCCCGGGAGATCGACTGTGCAAAGGGGAATTATACCGTACCCAGCCTTCTGGACGACTACCCCGAGTTGAGCGATCTTCAGGGATTGCTGTATTGGGGCTTCCGGGTTTCCCGAGATACACCGGCAGACGCCGTGGCAAAGATCCGCGACGCATTCCAGAGTACTGTGGACAGCAAAGAGTGGGCGCAGTTTTGCCAGACCAAAGGGCTGGAGCCTGCGGCAATAATCGGCACAGAGAGCGACGAAATATGTGCAAAGCTGGAATCCATCTATGCATGGGGTCTGTATGACGCCGGGATCTCTACAATCAACCCGGCCGATTACCAGATCCCAAGGATCGAGGATTTCTCGTTCCCAGCCAATGACCGCACGGCTGCGGCGCAGGCATGGCCGGAATAGGAGAGCGCATTATGGATAAGAAAAAACTGCGCCAGTGTGCAGAAGGCTTGATCGTGACGGCAGCGGGACTGGGATACGTCCTCCTCTCTCTCGGCATCCGCAGAAATCCCGTAAAAACCGACGGTTTTTGGGGCTTGCTGACGGAAGCTAAATTCCTGCCGCTGTTGCTGTCTGCCATGCTCACCCTGCAAGGCGTGCGTCTGACAGCAGCGCTTTGGAAGGGGCAGGAGGTTTCGGCAGGCGGCCATAGCATAACAAAAAGATCCGTTTCTGTGGTCCTGCTGACACTTGCCTATTTGCTGTTGATTTCCAAAGTAGGTTTTACCCTGCCGACCGCGGCGTATTTAACGGCCATCCTGTTTCTATTGAACCGAGGCAGGCGTCCACTGGAGCTGCTATTGCTCAGCGGAGTGTACTGTCTGGCGGCTCTCTTGTTGATCCCCGGCGTGCTGGGATTGCAGCTTTTGTAAAATGGGAGAATGCACATGTTTTCTGAATGGCTCTATCTGCCCGAGGCGGCAGCTGCGTTTCTGTGCGATCCGGGCGTCTGGCTGTTCCTGATCGGCGGCGTGTTTCTGGGCTTTGTTGTCGGCGTCGTGCCAGGACTTGGGCCGACGATGGGCATGGCGCTTTGCCTTGGGCTGGTATTCCACTTGGAGTACACCCACGGTATGGCACTGCTCGTGGGCATTTTTGTGGCCTCGTGCGGTTCTGGCGGCATTACCGCCAGCCTGATCAACATCCCCGGCACACCCGCAGCAGCGGCGACCTGTCTGGATGGCAACGCCCTGACAAAGCAGGGCAGAGGCCGGGAGGCCGTAGGTTATTCCATTGCAGCGTCTGTTGTGGGAACGCTTGTGGGCACGATCCTTATCTTCCTGATCCAGCCCTTCGTGACTGGCATCGCCCTGAAGTTTGGCGATTGGGAGACCTTTCTGTTCTGCGTTTTCGGTCTGCTCATCTGCGGCTCTATTTCTGGCGGCAGCCGGCGGCGGGGGTGGATTGCCGCCTTGGCGGGGTGCCTGCTGTCTCTGACCGGAGCGGATGGGGTACAGTCCGTGCTGCGCTTCACCTTTGGGCGCGGAGAATTGTTGTCGGGCTTCAACAGCGTTATCGCCATGCTAGGGCTGTTTGGCCTTGGAGAGGTTCTCTACACGCTGTGCGCTCCCGAACCGGAGCGGACCGTGGAAAAGACCGGCTTTCCACTCATCAACTGGACGGTCTTGAAAGCCAATCTTGGCAACATGCTCCGTTCCGCTCTGGCGGGATTGTGGATTGGCTTCATCCCGGGCATCGGCGAGTCTGCCGCTTGCTGGTTTTCCTACGATCTTGCCAAGCGCTCCTCCAAGCAAAAAGAGAAGTTCGGCCACGGCTCCGAGGAAGGGATCATTGCGGCGGAAGTCGCCAACAATGCCTGCTCGGCCGGTGCGCTGATCCCGGCTCTGTCGCTCGGGATCCCCGGCAGTTCCACAGCGGCGATCTTTCTGTCGGCTATGTTCATCATGAATCTGCGTCCCGGCCCCACGCTTCTGATCGAGTCACCGGGCATCCTCTGTGGGCTGTGCCTGTTATTGCTGATGGCCGCAGCGGCAATGGGTGTCGTCTCCTTCCTGTGTTCCAAGCTGACGATCCGCATCCTGACCATTCCCCAAAGTCTTCTGATGCCGCTGGTGGCGGTGCTGTGCGCAATAGGCGCTTACAGTGCCATAGGAACACCGTTTGCCCTGATCCAGCTATCGCTTTTTGGTCTGCTGGGATATCTGATGAAACTGTATCGCTACCCGATCGCACCGTTTGTGCTGGGCCTTTTGGTTGGACCCACTGCAGACACCTCCCTGCGACGGGCGCTGATGCAGTACTCCGACAACATTTTCGGACTAATCTGCCGTCCTTTTGGGTTGGGCCTGATGGCAGTGCTTGCACTGCTGTTTGTGCTGAGCCTGAAAAGTGAACGTGCAGTCCGCAAGCAACAATAGAAAGGAAAGAAGTGTCATGTCCAACAAAGCAATTTATACAGCCGCTGCTCCTTCGGCCATCGGTCCCTACTCTCAAGGGATCTCCGCCAGGGAATATGCATTCATTTCCGGTCAGCTGCCCATTGATCCCGCTACCGGCGCCTTCCCCAGTGAGGACATTGCAGCGCAGACTAGGCAGTCGCTCCTGAACCTGAAGGCAATCATCGAGGCCAACGGTATGACAATGGCAGACGTAGTAAAGACCACCGTGCTACTGGCAGACATCAACGAGTTCGGTGCCATGAACGAAGTGTACGGCGAATTTTTTGCAGAGCCTTATCCGGCCCGCGCAGCCTTTCAGGTAGCAGCACTTCCAAAGAATGCAAGGGTAGAGATCGAAGCCGTCGCCGTCAAACGCTGACGGATCGCTTTGATGAAAGACAGCCGAACGGCGCACTGCATCCAAGGTGTGTTCTGTCAAACAGACAGAATAATAGGTTTATAATAGTTTTGGGGTCGGGATTTTTCCCGACCCCAGTATTTGTTTAGAATTTGCTTCTTCCGCTCCGCTGTTTTGAAGCAGCCGCAGCATGTTCTGACACAAATCACATGAACCGTGCGCCGACCGTGCAGAAACCGTGCGCCCATGCTCTGATACCATATATAATGATGATGCCGCCCACCTGTGGAGACCCACGGTGGGCGGGCATTTTGCGTTTTCAGATGGACTGGAATCCTTTGCCGATGATCTTGCTGGAGTTGACAATGGTCAGAGTCCTCCCGGCGCAGGAAATCCCGCAGCAGCCCTGCCTGCCGCCGGGTCAGCGCCACCATGATCATGGTGCGGGGCTCGCCGGTGTACACGCCGGTAGCGTCCTGCTGGGTCGCTGTGCGTCCCAGTGTTTCCGTAACGAAATGCCGGATGGGCTCCGGCCTTGAGGTGATGACCGTATCCCCAAAAGTGGGGACATCTTCACAGGTGGGTGCACCTTCTGCCAGGAAGCCGCCGGGCACCACAATTCTGTGATAGTGCTATCAGGCAGACCGGGCAAAGGGTCGTAATTGGGTTACGCTCAATTTTGAGCGCATCCAACACCAGCGCAATTTTACGCCGATCTATGGCAGTCCGTCAGATTGACCCCATCGCCGCTTGTGTCGGGGTGTGAATCTGGTTCATGCCCTTTTCCCCACAGGTGGAGAAAGCTGCTCTGACATATCAACAGTTCAGATTGTAGGTAGGTGGGTCGTGAAACACTACACACCCAGCCCATAGCAGGGGTGAGGATTGCCCATTATACAGCCGTATGATATAGGGCAAAGCATACAGAACAGGGGCGTACACTGTCGCACAAACAGGTTTTTCTTGAATTTGTCGCATTTTTGTCACACTTTCCAGCCATTTTGACAGCTATATAAAGCAAGAAATCCCACGATTTACACCGTATTTTCAACGGTCAATCGTGGGATTTTACTTGGTGCGATGGAAGGGACTCGAACCCCCGGCCTACTGATTCGTAGCGCACGCCGGGCGATTCCCTCAATTTTTGGAAGTTACGTTTTAACGTCATCTCTCAGCGATGCATCGCAAGTTTTGAGCTTGGAGTTTCTGCACCCTTTGTCCGATTTTGCAACGATTTGCACCCTTTGCACGTTTTGAGACCGTGCAAAAACCGTGCAGAAACCGTGCACTTACTCCCGGACAAATGAAAAATCGATTTATCCGACAACGACTTGACGGCATTGGTTCGAGTGACCGCACACCAAAAATCAAGTTCGGTCAGTATCCATACGCCAGGGCACCGCCATCCACGGCAAAATCCTGACCTGTGATGTAGGAGGCTCCATCGCCCACCAGGAACTCGGCCATCTTGCCCAGATCGCGGGTATCGCCGTAAGCATGCAGGGGCATCCGGTTCAGGATCTTCTGCTCACGGGCGGCGTCCACCACCTGCTCGTTCATCTTGCTGCGGAACCAGCCCGGTGCGATGCTGTTGACGGTGATGTTGTCCCCGGCCCACTCCACAGCCAGTGCGCGGGTCATAGCCAAAACAGCGCCCTTGCTGGTGCAGTAGGGCACCACCTCGCTGAAGCCCAGATGTGCGCTCATGCTGGTGATGTTGATGATGCGGCCCTTGTCCGCGCTCTTCTTCAGGTAGGGGTAGCAGACAACGCTCATCTCAAACAAATACTTGACGTTCACGTTCATGATGTTGTCAAACTGTTCCATAGGGAAATTTTCGGCACGGCATTTATAGCTGACGCCTGCATTGTTCACCAGAAAATCAAGGCAGCCATTGTGCTTTGCGGCAAGCTCTGCCACCATAGCCTTCATGGCTTCTACATCGCCCACATCGCCCTTCAGGTGGACAACGCCCGATGCGCTTTCTCCCACGCCCTCTTTGGGCCTGCCGGTACGGCTGATCACGTAAACCGTTGCGCCGGCCTCTGCCAGCACATTTGCGATCTGGAAACCAATGCCGCTGCTGCCGCCGGTGACGATGCCGGCCTTACCCTTCAGATCTGCCATAATAAATCCTCCTATCAAACCTTAACGTTGAAGCCAAAGAACTCATTCACATTGTTGAAGCAGACATTCTCGATGGTCTTTTTCAGCTCTTCCTCACCGGAGAAATACTCTCCGCGCTCCACCAGACTGCCCAGATAACTGCACAGCACGCGGCGGTACAGCTCATGACGGGGATAGGAGATAAAGCTGCGGCTGTCGGTCAGCATGCCGACCGACAGTGAGACCGGGTACAGGTTTGCACAGGCCTCGAACTGCCGCTGGATGCCAAAGGCCTGATCGTTGAACCACCAGGGTGCGCCCAGCTGAACTTTTGCCTTGGTGCCATTATCGCAGAAGCCTGCGGCTAAGATCGCCCAGGTCTCAATCTTGGTGCCGTCCAGCGGGTAGATGATGGTTTTGGGCAGTTCGCCGATGGTGGTCAGGTTGTTCAGCAGCTCGCCAACACCCTTGACCGGTGCGGCATCGTCGCAGCAATCAAAACCAGTGGACTGGCCCACGCTCTTCACATGGCTGGTGTTGGCATCCAGATAGGTGCCGATGTGCAGCTGCATAACGTAGTGGTTGCGGTTGTAGATACGGGCCATCTCGAACAGGAATGCGCTCTGGTACTGGTCGATCTCATGCTGGGTCAGCTTGCCGCCGCTGCGTGCCTTGGCAAAGATGCCCTCTACCTCGGCGGGGGTGTAATCTGCCCAGTTGAAGTAGGGGATGCCGTCGTCACTGACGGTGGTGCCGGTGATCTGCTGGAAATACTGCAAACGCTTTTCCAATGCGGTGAGCATCTCGGCAAAGCTGTCGATGGGCTGCTCCGCAGCAGCAGAAAGCTTTGCCAGATAAGCAGCAAAATCGGCGTTGGCGCAGAACATGGCCTTATCGGGGCGGAAGGCGGTGATCACGCGGGTGAACATCTTTTCCTCGTTCAGAACCTTGTGGTAGCGCAGGTCGTCGATGGGGTCTTCGGTGGTGGAGACCAGACGCACATTGCTATGCTCCATGCACCAGCGGCGTGTCATGTGCTTTTCGGTGATAAGCTTTTTGGTGCGGTCATAAATTTCCTGTGCATTGGCTGCGGTCAGGGGTTCGTCGATGTCGAAGTAGCGCTTCAGCTCCAGTGCACACCAGATATAGATGGGATTGCCCACCAGCTGGGGCAGAATTTCGGCAAACTTCATGTACTTTTCGTAGTAGCTGGCGTCACCGGTGATGTACTTCTCGTCGATGCCAAAGGTGCGCATACAGCGCCACTTGTAGTGGTCGCCGCGCAGCCACATCTCGCCCAGATCTTCAAACTCCTTGTTCTCAGCGATCTCCACGGGCTGAAGATGGCAATGGTAATCGATGATCGGCATATGCTCTGCATACTTGTGGTAGAGCATCTTGCCGGTCTCATTGGTGAGGAACAGCTCTTCGCTGAAACGATCATTCATAACAAATATCCTCCAAAAATGCCCACCCGTCTGTTCAGGAGATGGGTGGGCTCATTTCATCAGAATCCGATCAGAGCGCCGCCGTCAACAGGGATGCAGGTGCCGCTGATATAGCGGGCTGCGTCACTGCACAGGAACGCTGCACACATGCCGACATCCATAGGGTCGCCCACGCTCTTGGCGGGGATGCGGCCCATGATCTTGGCCAGACGCGGCGGGTCGTTGTCGGTAGCTTTGTGGAACATGGGGGTGTCGATCCAGCCCGGAGCAATGGCGTTGACGGTGATGCCGTACTCGGCCAGTTCAGCGGTCAGGGTGTGGATCAGGCCCAGATAGCCGGCCTTTGCGGTGGAGTAGCCTGCCACCTGGGGCTGGCCGATGTAGCTGGTCATGCTGGCCTGGAAGATGATGCGGCCATGACCCTGCTCCTTCATCTGGGGAACAAAAGCCTTGGTCAGTGCGAATGCACCCACCAGATGCACATCCAGAACGCGCTTGTAGTCGTCCACGGTCATATCCCAGATGAACTTCTTGCAATGGTTGCCTGCGTTGTTCACAAGGATGCTCACGGGACCCTGCTCAGCGGTGATCTTATCGGCCAGTTCCTGAGCGTGGTCGGTATCGGTGATATTGAACTGATAGTACACAGCCTTGCCGCCAAACTCTGCCAGAGTATCGGCCACCAGCTCAGGAGCACGGGAAGCCACAACGGCCACCTTTGCGCCTGCGGAAACAAGACAGCGGGTAATGGCAAGACCCAGACCGGTGGCACCGCCGGTGACGACGGCGACCTGACCGGACAGGTCGTACCAGTTCTTGATGCTGAAATCCTTCACCTGTTCTTCGGTAAATGCTGCCATGGGGAACAGTCCTCCTCACTCTTCGCAGGCACGCTTGAAAGCGACCTGCTTTTCCTGATATTTATACGGTACAAAGAACTCGTGGTGTCCCTGGGCTTCGCTCTTGGTGGGCTGACCGGCGGCAGTTTTTACCACCAGTTCGGTCAGGCGGCGGGCCAGCTCGCTCTGGGTGCATTCGCCCCGGAGCACGGGGTTGGCATTGAAGTCCATATCGCCCTCCATGCGGGCGTAAGTCGCACCGTTGCCGGTGATCTTGATGCAGGGGGCTACTGCGCTGCCCACCACATTGCCGCGCCCTGTAACGAGGAACACGATGTGTGCGCCACAGCTGGCAAGATCCATCAAGCCCTCGTTGTCGTTTGGATTGGTGATGCCAAACTGCATCCAGTAAGGGTCCGGGGTGGAGTCCAGCAGCCACAGACCCGGATGGGGCGCAGGGCAGGACACCTTGATGACGCCCTGAATTGGGCGGGAGCCGCTCTTGATCACAGCACCCATGCTCTTTTCTTCAATGGTGGACAGGCCGCCTGCAAAGTTGCCGGGGCTGACCGAATACTGACGCACGCTGCGGCAGTATTCCAGCGCTTTATCATAGGTATAGCGCAGCTCTTTTGCGGCCTGCTCAGAAGCAGCGCGCTTGAGCAGCAGATGATCCAGACCAATGGCCTCAACGATCTCCTCAAAGATGGCCGTGCCGCCCTGATCGGTGAGCCAGTCGTAGAACCGGCCCACGACCACATTGCCAGCCAGACCGCTGGTGTAGTCACTGCCGCCGCACTCTGCGCCGATGACCAGATCTTTTACGGACATCTCCACGAGGGGGGTGTTTTCCAGCTCTTTGAGTGCGCTCTGCACCCACTCCACGCCCTTGCGGACGGCAGGCTGGGTGCCGCCCTCGTTCTGGATGAACATCCAGCTTGTGGGCTTGCCCTCTTCCTCGGCAATTTTAGACAGCCATTCCGGCTGCACGTATTCACAGCCAAGGCCTACGGCCAGCACCGCACCCACGTTGGGGTGGCGGATGAAGCTGATGAGCAGGTTCACCGCATACTGGTTGTCGGTACAGCCGTCAAAGCCCAGCAGTTCCACATTGGTACTGCCGCTTTTGGCTACGATCTGCTGCGCCACAAACTCGGCACACTTGACCGTGTAGATCACCAACACCCGGTTACGGATGCCCTTGCCGCCGTTTTTGCGGGCGTAGCCGGGCCAGGTGAGGCTTTGCAGTTCATTCCAATCCATTAAAAGCCTCTCCTTTACTCGTACTTCGTGTCTTTGGGAGCACCGGTCCTGACGTCCAGATGGCTGGAACGCTGGTCGTAGACGCTGCGCATGACGTGCAGGTGTACCCAGCTGCCAGCCGGGATATCGGCGGTAGCGCGGCCAATGACTACGCCGTACTTGACGATATCCTCACCGTTCCTGATGTCCCGCAGGGCAATTTTATGGCCCATCGGCACCTCGGTGACGGCTTCCACTTCGGGGGCGCAGGCATCGCCGCGCAGCTCCACAGGGCCGGGCACCAGCGGGGTCAGGGCCGTGGCCACATTGTCTTCCCGATTGATCTGAAAGGCGTTCTGCTTTTCGTCCATAGCTTACAGCACTCCGAACTTTGCAAATGCATCCGTGACCATCATGCCGTCTTCAATGGCTTTGCGCATGGTCTTTTCCGTGCTTGCCTTGACGAGGGCTTTCTCGATGACTTCCGGTGCAATATCCTTGGGGATGATGAGCACGCCGTCGATGTCACCAAAGACGATATCGCCATTGTGGATGGTCACCTGACCGATCTCAATGGGGCAGCGCCACTTGAACACGTAGGTACGGACGGAGGAATCCTGTGCCCATGTACCGGAGCAGAAAACAGGGAAGTTCTGCTCGATGACCTTGGGGGTATCGCGGGTGTAGCCGTCCAGAACGGCGCCAACTGCACCGCGGGCCTTGCCGCAGGCGGTGAGCAGCTCGCCCCACAGAGCACTGTTGTGTGCGCCGGTAGCGATGTAGATCTCGTTGGGCTTCAGGTCATCCAGCGCCTCAGTCATATAGCCGAAGGGCTTTTCGGCGGGGTACTCAAACACATCGTTTTCCAGAACGGTGCAGGCGTAGCCAGCCACCTTCAGGCGCTTGTCCTCTTCCTCTCCGGGCAGGATGTAGGGTGCGGTAGGCACCTGTGCAGCCAGCGGGCGGATGGAAGCGGGCAGGAACTGGTGCTTATAGCCCATCTGATCCAGAATATCACCCACAACGGGGGTATAGAGCTTCTCTTTCATCAGGGCGAACATTTCATCGTCGTTTTTCCACATTGCCATGGGGAATCACTCCTTTGTCGTTTTTAGAATATCCAGCCATTCGAGGCACTGCCCGAACCAGCCGGCGATGTGGGGATCTGCAACGCGGTGCTTTTCCGGCTCGTCCACTTCGGGCGTTGCCAGACTCAGACCGTGCACCCCGCGGGGGTAAAGATGCATTTCGTAGCGCACACCGGCCGCGCTCAGTGCACCTGCCAGAAGCAGGCTGTTCTGCACCGGCACTTCCGGGTCGGTGACGGTATGCCAGAAGAAGGCAGGCGGCGTATCTGCCGTGACCTGCGTTTCCAGCGAATACCAGCCCGGATCGTCCGAACCGGCCAGATTTTGGATACTGCCGCGGTGGGCGTACTTTCCGGCGGTGATCACCGGGTAGCCCAGGATCATGCCGTCGGGGCGGGGCAGGCCCAGCTCACGCCAGTGCACGCCCAGACTGGCTGCCAGATGGCCGCCTGCGGAGAAGCCACAGACCAGCGCCGACAGTGCCGGGAAACGCTGCTGCATGGTCTGCAGTGCTTCGCCCAGCTGGCGCACCGGCAGGGTACCCAGCGGGGGTTGGCCGGGCTTTTCGCGAATGGTGTAGTACACCACCGCGGCCGCCCAGCCGGCGGCGGTAAAGGCGCGGGCTACCGGCTGGGCCTCACGCGGCGAAAGCCACTGGTATCCGCCGCCGGGGCAGATCAGAATCATTCCTTTGGGGTCTTTGGGGGCATCTGCGATCCAGAGCCGCGCCCCCAGCGGCAGATTCATTGTTTCCATACGCACTTAGTACAGCAGGTTCGGCAGCCACATGAAGGTCTGCGGGAAGTAGGTCAGGATGATCAGCGCAATGAACATGGTGATGTAGAACGGCACCATCTTCTTGGACAGGGTCTCGATCTTGATGCCGGAAATGGCAGAACCGATGAACAGGGTGGAGCCGACGGGAGGGGTCAGCAGGCCGATGCCGAGGTTCAGCACCATGACGATGCCCAGATGGATGGGGGACAGACCCAGCTGCATCCAGATGGGCAGGATGACGGGGGTCAGCATCAGGATCAGGCAGGCCATCTCGATCAGGCAGCCCAGACACAACATCAGGATGTTGAGCAGGATCAGGATGATGATCTTGTTGCTGGTGATGGAGAACAGGCCGGTAGCGATCATGGTGGGGATGCGCAGATAGGTCAGCAGGTAGGTGAATGCGCCGGACACGCCCAGCAGGATCAGCACCTTGCCCAGAGTCTCCACGACGTTTGCAAAGATGTGGGGGATATCCTTGAAGGAGAAGCCCTTGTAGATGAACAGGCCGACGCACAGCGACCACACAACGGCAGCAGCGGCGGACTCGGTGGTGGTAAAGACACCGGCGATAACGCCGACGACCACGAACATAACAGCCAGCATGCCCCAGATGGCCTTGAAGAATGCCTTGATGCAGTTCTTCAGGTTGAACTTGCCGGTGACCGGGATGTTCATCTTCTTGGAGTAGTAGTAGGAGTAGATCATCAGCACGATGCTCAGCACAGCGCCGGGCATGTAGCCGGCCACGAACAGCTGGCCGATGGAAACGGTGGTGACGCCGGCAGCAGCCAGAGTGAAGATGACCATGTTCTGAGAGGGGGGAACCAGAATACCTTCAACGGAGGATGCCATGGTCAGGCAGGTGGAGAACTCGCGGTCATAGCCCTGCTCTTCCATCATCTTGATCTCGATGGGGCCCAGAGAGGCACAGTCGGCAGAAGAAGAGCCGGAGATGCCGCCGAAGAAGAAGGAGGCCACCACGTTGACCATGGCAGCACCGCCATGCATCCAGCCGACAAGTTCCTTTGAGAAAGCGATCAGGGTATCGGTGATGCCGCCCGCGCTCATCAATTCACCCATCAGGATGAAGAAGGGCACCGCCAGCAGCGTATAGGAGTTCAGATTGCTGACAAATTTCAGAGCCATCTGCATGGGGTTGATGCCCAGATAGAAGAAATCCAGCAGAGAAGCCACACCAATGGCATATACCACGGGCACGCGGAGGAAAACCAGCACCAGGAACACACCCAGCAGCAGGATGGTTGCGATCGTTGCAGTAGACATTTACTTTTTCTCCTTTCGACCCAGCACCCAGTGGCTCAGAACAGCGAAGATGTTCAGTACGCCGGTCACAGGCAGTGCACTGTACATAAAGGCATAGGGCACATTGATGCCGGCCATGTTGTTGCTTGCGCCCGACTGTGCCAGCTTGATGCCGTACACGATCAGGAAGATGGAGAAGCCCACCACACACACAGCGGACAGGATATCGGTGACGAACACACCAGTCTTGCCCAGCTTTTCGTCAAACATGGTAACGGCCAGATGCTCGTTCTTGCGCACCACCAGCACACTGCCCAGCAGGCTCAGCCATACCAGACACAGCAGGGAGAACGGCTCGCCCCACATGGGAGAATGGTGCATCACATAACGCCCAAAGAAGATAAAAAAGACCACCGCTACCAGAGCTCCCAGGATCAATGCGCAGACATGGCGCAGAAGCTGGAACAGCACGGCGTCGATCTTTTTCCAAACAGTTTCAAATTTGTCCATAATCGGCTCCTTGATTGTTCGTTTTTCTAAAATTCCCCACGACCGCTGCCAGCCGTGGGGAACGTTCGTCCTTTATTGGTTCGTCAAAACGTCTCGGCAGGGATCAGTAGTTGCCGCCCTGGATCTTAGCGATGATGTCCTGAGCCTCTGCGCTCTCCTTCTCGTACAGAGGTGCGCAGGCCTCCTGCCACTTTTCGATATCGGAAACCTCCAGCTTGGTGATGCCCTTGTCGGCGAAGGAATCGAAGCAGGCCTGCTCCTGCTTCTGGTTGTACTCGTAGCAGGCGGAACGTGCGGCCAGAGCGGCTTCCTTGATCCAGCCCTTCTCGGCATCGTTGAAGCCGTTCCACTTGTCAGCGTTCATCAGGATGACGCCGCAGCCAAAGGTGTGTGCATCGGTGATGAAGTAGGGGGCAACTTCGTTGAAGCTGTTGCTCATGTAAGAGGTAACGCCGTTCTCAGCAGCATCGACGACGCCGGACTGCAGAGAGGTGTACAGCTCAGAGTAAGCGATTGCGGTGGCGGAAGCGCCCAGAGCATCCATGGTGTTGATCATCAGGTCCGTCTCGGGCACGCGGACCTTCAGGCCCTTCATCTTGTCCAGCGTGAAGTCGGTGGGCTTGCCCAGACGCTCGTAGACCTTCGGGGTGATGAACATGCTGCGAGGACCTTCGACCAGCCAGCCCAGAGCAACATAACC
The DNA here is from genome assembly GCF_009679665.1 of Faecalibacterium sp. BIOML-A4. Classification (NCBI taxonomy): domain Bacteria; kingdom Bacillati; phylum Bacillota; class Clostridia; order Eubacteriales; family Oscillospiraceae; genus Faecalibacterium; species Faecalibacterium sp. BIOML-A4. The sequence goes on from NZ_WKZG01000006.1 coordinate 136,272, forward strand.
GCAGTTGGCATCTTCCACGCTCTGCAGCAGCTCGTCGCCCAGACTGCTCTCAGCCACATCCTCAAACTGTGCCATATCCTTAAAGACATACGGCAGGCCGGTGGTGCCGATCAGTTCAGCGCCGTAGTTGGGCAGAGAAGAAGCGTTGCCGCGGAAGATATCCAGAGTACCCATCTGGATGCCCTGCATGGACTCAGCCTCGGAACCCAGCGTGCCGTTGATGTACAGGTCAATGGTGATGTGACCGCCGGACAGCTCTTCGATCTTCTCAGCAAAGGTGTGTGCGCCAACGGTTGCGCCGTAGTCCTCGCCGTTGACCTCGTTCCATGTCAGCTTGTAGTCATTGCCGGAGCCGCCCTCGCCTGCACCTGCTGCTGCAGAAGAGGCAGTGGAGGAAGCTGCGGTGGAAGCAGAGGTGGAAGCGGAAGAACCGCCGCATGCGGTCATGCCCAGTGCTGCGGCAGAAACGCCAACAACCTTCAGGAAGTCACGACGAGAAATTGCTTTTTTCATAAGAAATCTCCTTTTTTCTTGGCATCGTGTGTCGGATACGTGTTCGGGGCAGCGTCTTCGTGTCCCGCCTGCCCCTTGCTACAAAAACGTTTTTGTAGCTTTCTTTGGCAACATTTTAGCACGTCTTGTGCGCGAGGTCAATATTTTTCAAATTTTTCGCCTGTTTCGGATATATTTTTGTCATATAGCATAGTTTTTGACCAAATCGTTTTTGCAGTGTGACGATTTTCCAACCAAAATTCTGTAATCTCTTTACTTTTATGTACTTTTGCATTATAATCAAGCAAAACGTTTCGGTTCTATTTTATTGACGTGTTTCCGTCAAAGATTCTTTTCCGCAAAGCAAAGTTCCGGTTATCAAGCAGCCAATTCCTTTAACACGATCAACGAGAGGAGCATTTTTATGATCATTACCAAGTTCGAGACCTGGTGGGTCGAGCGCGGCCGCTGCCTGTTTGACGAAAAGCGTCAGGGCGGTGCCAAAATGGGCTGGGATGTCATCGCCATCAAACTGACCACCGACACCGGCATTGAGGGCGTTGCCACCTGCATGGCAGCCCGCAGCGGCGCTGTGAGCGAAGCCTACTTACAGGAGAGCATCGGCCCTGTTGTTCTGGGACGTGACCCCCATGACCGTGAGGCCATCTTCCAGGAACTGTGGACCATCGACCGTCATGAGGCATTCTTTCCCGTGTTCCTGCCCGGCCCCGTGGATGTAGCCTTGTGGGATATCTGTGCCAAGGAAGCCGGGCTTCCTCTTTATAAGTACATCGGCGCTTACCGCGACAGCCTGCCGGTCTATGCCAGCGGCAACTTCCACGGCACTGTTAAGGAGTATGTGGACGAGGCTCTCTACTACCAGAGCAAAGGCATCCCCGGCTACAAAGCCCATCCGGGCGGGCCGGTCAGCTTTGATATGGAAGTGCATCAGGCCATCCGCGACGCTGTCGGCCCCGACTACCTGCTGATGACCGACCCCGTGGGCGACTATACCATCAACGAAGCCGTCACCGTGGGGCGTCAGCTGGAAAGGCTGAATTATAAGTGGTTCGAAGAGCCCTTCCGCGACTTTGAGCTGTATAAATACACCGAGCTGTGCCGCACACTGGATATCCCTATCGCTGCCACCGAGACCACCCGCGGCTGCCACTGGGGTGTGGCGCAGGTCATTGCTCAGCACGCTGCCGATATCGTCCGCGCGGATGTCAGTTGGAAGGACGGCATCACCGGCACGCTGAAGATCGCACATCTGGCAGAAGCATTCGGCCTGAACTGCGAGATCCACACCACCACCATGAACTACATGGATCTTGTCAACCTGCATGTCAGCTGCGCCATCAAGAACTGTGAGTATTTCGAGTACTTCGTACCTGAAGAAAACTACACCCTGCCCATGAAGGGCAAACTGCCCATTGACGAACATGGCATCATCCATGTGCCGCAGGGTCCGGGCGTGGGTGCCGAACTGGATTGGGATCTGATCGAGAAGAGCTGCCGCAGCTACCGCAAGCTCGAGTACAAGGGCTGATCCCACTGACTTTTGACATTTACCGCTTGCTCTTTTTACTTCTCCATTTACATGAAAAAGGCGGACTGATTGGAAACCAGTCCGCCTTTTTCATGTTTTTGTTTTCAGAGCAGCAGCCCCCGGAAATTGTCCCGGTCATACATCACAGCGTTGCTGCGGAACACCACTTCAGAGCCCACGTAAATGGTGCGCTGTTCCGGAGCCTTGCCCTGCACGAGATATTCCACCAGTGCTTTGATGCCAAGATACCCTTGAGCGTAAGGGTTTTTCTGCACGATATTGTCCAGGATTCTGCTCCGCAGAGCGTCCAGATTTTCTTCGAATACGTCGCTGCCCACCGCGAACACTTTACCCGCTTTGCCGCACTGCTGCAGCCCCTGCACGAGCATCACGCTCCCCTGCGACAGCACACTGCAGCAGGCCGCAACATCCGGCTTTTCCAGCAGATTCAGGATGTTCCTCTGTGCCTCTGAGCCGATGCAGCAGGAATTGTCCAGATAAATGCGGTTCTGCGCACCGTTCTCCTGCATATAATCCTCAAACCCCTGCACGATGCGGGCATGTTGCTCCCATTTGGGATTTCCGGCACAGAGCACCACACTGCCGAAAGAGGGGATATGGCTGAAGATCAGCTCTGCCATCGTCCGTCCAATGACCTCATAGTCGGGCTGCACGCTGCACAGCGGTGCGATCTTCGGGTTTCTAAACCCCACCTGCACCACTGCCACACCGGCATCCCGGGCATGCTGCCACTCCTGCATTGTCATAGCTTCCATGTGACCCACTGTCAGCAGGCCGTCCAGTTTGTCCTCGGCCAGCAGAGCGCGCACCTCTTCCACTCCACGGGAGTGGAAAGGGTCGATCTCATTGGGGAAACTGAACTCGGTACACTCCACGTTCAGATCTTCAGAGTTTTTCAAGTAGTCCCGCACACCCTGCCACAAAGGCGGATAATAAAAGCGGTTTCGGCCCACCTCATCCGGCAGAAGCACAGCCACACGCTGGGTGCGGCGTTTCAGGCCGGAAGCCATTTTATTGGGCCGGTAGCCCAGATCATCCGCGATCCTCCGGATATGCTCCCTGGTGACCTCACTGACGCCAGGCTTGTCGTTCAGTGCCTGATGGACCGTGCTGATGGAAACGCCCGCTGCCTGTGCCACATCACGGATCGTAATCTTTTTGTTCATAAGGTCACTCTCTCTTAAAAAACAACTGTTTCGCAAAAACGATGCGTGAAAAGGGTACTGATTTTAGTATAGCACGCACGAGGTATACTGTAAATAAGCAGAAGTTTCTGCAGCACCCCATGGTCAAGCGGATCAACGCACTGGCCGAGGACGAGCAGCGCAGTTGATAGGCGTTTCTCTTGGGTTTCCAAAGGGGTGCGGGTCGCGCCAGTGGCGACCTCAAAGTGCAGCGCATTTTGAAGCACCTGACCGAGCCGACAGGCGAGAGGCAGCATCCCTTTGGCACACGACTTTGCCTGCAAAGTCTAGTGTGTTACACCTTGGTTCCGGCTGACGCGGAAAAGGGGCTGCGAGAGGCTCCGGCAAGCACCTGTTCTGTGGCAGAAGGATGCGCGGATGGGCGTGGCAGTTGACGGTCTTTGCCCACCCAGCGCAGGCTTGCAGAGGAACCAATGGTGTACGTTCTCCCGTCCTGCCGCAGCAGCGTTTTCCCTATGCGCCGCCGCCCTGTTCGAGCCCCTTCCATCGCTCAAACAAAAGGGTTTAGGACATCCGAACAGACACCGTTTGATATAGAAATGAGGTTCACCATGAACAAACTGCTTTCCTGCCGCTTCAATATGGACACCAACCGGGTGGAAGCCCGGTTCGAGGATGGCACCACTCTTGCCATCGACTGCATCGCCGTGGAGGACGAGTACGGCAGCACCCCCGCACAGCGGGCAGAGCTGGACTGGCTGCTGTGCAACAGGCCGCTGGAGTACGCACAGCTTGTGCTGGGAGGAGAGATGGAGCACTATCTCTCGCTGGGATGCGACCACAGCAGGCTGGAAGATTAAGTCCCTATAAAGAACACGATGCCCACCGACCTATGGTTTGCCATAAGCTGGTAGCATCGCTTCTTATCCATAAGCAACTCGCTCTTTTCGGCTAACGCTTTTTTGTAAATGTTTCCCTTGCAGAATCTTTCCAGATTCTCTATAATAAGAAAGAGCTTTATAAATCTTCTTTCAAATGTTGAATCTGCTCTTGGAGGTGAGTAAGCCCATGACCGGCAGCGGCGCAAATAACCGTGATGTTAAAAAAATCAACCGCATCCGAACGATTCGCAGCATTTTTTCCTGCGACCGAATCTCGCAGCCGGAGCTTGCGGCAAAAGTCAACAACAGCTGGCCGACCGTATTGCAGAATGTCAAAGAACTGATGGCGATGGGACTGGTGCAGGAGGTCGGCACCTTTGAATCTACCGGTGGGCGCAAGGCGAGAGCATTTGCTCCCGTGCGGAATGCCAGACTTGCGGTCGGACTGGAGATCACCCAGAATCATGTCGGAGCAGTTCTGGTCGATCTGTCCGGTAACCTTCTCCACTATGAGCGTAAAAAGCGTCTTTATGAGCGGTCGGACACCTATGCGGAAATGCTTGCCGGAATCGTGCAGGGGCTGATTGAAAAAGAGGGCTGCCCGGTCGAAAAAATCTTGGGCGTCGGCATTTCGCTGCCCGGTATTCTGGACAAAGAGGGGCAGACATTGGTTTACTCTCATGCCTTGGGTCTGCGGAATGTTCCTACCGAAGAATTCAGCCGTTACATCCCGTTCTCCTGCCGGTTCATCAACGACGCGAACGCTGCCGGACTTGCTGAAGTGCGCGACCTCGAATCTCCCCGCAGCCTTGTCTACCTTTCTCTGAGCAACAGTGTCGGCGGTGCGATTCTGACCGGTGGAGCGCTCTATGGCGGCGACCATCTTCGTGCCGGAGAGTTCGGGCACAACACGCTCGTTCCCGATGGCCGCCCCTGCTACTGCGGAAAAAAGGGCTGTCTGGATGCCTATTGCTCTGCAAAAGTCCTCTCCCAGCTGACCGACGGAAATCTTGCACTATTCTTTGACGGGTTGCGCTCCGGCAATGCAGCTTTGCAAACGGCATGGAATGAATACCTTTCTTACCTTGCTGTAGCAGTCAATAATCTGCGCATGACCTTCGACTGTGATGTAATTGTTGGCGGCTACGTTGGCGGCTTTCTGGCAGAGTTTGGCGAACCGCTCCGGGAAATGCTGGTCGAGCGTAATACGTTTGAGCCGGACAGTTCCTACCTGAAGTTCAGCCGCTATAGGCTGGAAGCCTCTGCGCTGGGAGCCGCTCTGCTCCATATCGAAGCCTTTATTCAGAACCTATAAACCTTCCCATCGAGGACGGCACCTGCCGTCCTCGATTTTTTGCACAATTCCGCCGCTTTTTCCTTGTGCAGTTTTCCGAATCCGCGAAAAAGGGCTTGACTTTGGTTGTGCGGTGTGTTAATTTGTAGTCACATTCATAAACACTTTATAAAAGTTAATAAACAAATAAAAACGGAGGTCATCTTATGAAAGGCACAATGAAAGTTGCAGTCATGAACGGCATCGGCAAGATGGGCTACACCACCCGCCCGATCCCCACACCCAAAGAGGACGAGGTTCTTGTCAAGCTGGAATACGTTGGCATCTGCGGCAGCGATATGCACTACTATGAAACGGGTGCGATCGGCAATTATGTGGTCAAGCCACCGTTCGTGCTGGGCCACGAGCCGGGCGGCACAGTCGTGGAAGTTGGCAGTGCTGTCAAGCATCTGAAAGTCGGCGACCGCGTTGCGCTGGAGCCGGGCAAGACCTGCGGTCACTGCAAGTTCTGCCGCGAGGGCAAATACAACCTCTGCCCGGATGTCGTGTTCTTCGCTACCCCGCCGGTAGACGGTGTTTTTCAGGAGTATGTGGCACATGAAGCAAACCTCTGCTTCAAGCTGCCGGACAACGTAAGCACCATGGAAGGTGCGCTGATCGAGCCTCTGGCCGTTGGTTTCCACGCCGCCAATCAGGGCGGTGCTCATGCCGGTCAGACTGCGGTGGTCATGGGTGCAGGCTGCATTGGTCTGGTCTCCATGATGGCGCTGAAAGCCGAGGGTGTTTCCCGTGTTTACGTTGTAGATATCATGCAGAAGCGTCTGGATAAGGCTCTTGAACTGGGTGCAGACGGTGTGATCAACAGCCGCGAAAAGGATGCTGTCCAGACGATTCTCGACCTGACCGATGGTCTGGGCTGCGACCTCGTTATCGAGACTGCTGGCACAGAAATCACTACCCGTCAGGCCATTGAGATGGCGCAGAAGGGCGCAAACATCGTTCTGGTTGGTTACTCCAAATCCGGCGAGATGACCCTGCCTATGAGCCTTGCACTGGACAAGGAACTGACCTTCAAGACCGTGTTCCGTTATCGCCACATTTACCCCATGGCGATCGATGCCGTTGCTTCCGGCAAAATCAATCTGAAGGGCATTGTGACCAACATCTTTGACTTTGACGACATCCAGAATGCCATGGACAAGAGCATTTCGGACAAGGCCAACATCGTCAAAGCAGTGGTGAAGATTGCGGAGGAAACGAAGGTATGAGCTTTCCGCAGGTTCTGACCGGTGTGGCGCACATTGGCATCCCAACAAATGATCTCGACAAGACCATTGCATTTTACAAGAAGCTGGGGTTTGTTTCTGCGCTGGAAACGGTGAACAAAGCCGCCGGGGAGCGCGTTGCGTTTCTTCAGCTTGGCGATCTGATGATCGAAACCTATGAAAACCATCGTGCGGCGGAAAAGGCCGGAGCAATCGACCATGTAGCTCTGGCAACGACCGATATCGAAGCCGCCTTTGCTGCGGCAAAAGAGGCAGGGATGCACCTGCTGCATTCCAGCATCCAGTCACTGCCGTTCTGGGAAAACGGTGTTCGCTTTTTCATGGTCGAAGGCCCGAATAAAGAGAGAATAGAGTTCTGCCAGAAATTATAAGCATCGCGTCAAGAGGAGAAAGGAGCGCGTCGTATGAGTTACACAGCAGAGCCGAAACAGCAGGATACGAACATCAAAGTCCCTCTGATCAGTAAAATCGCTTACGGCATGGGCGATGTGGGCTGCAACTTCAGCTGGATGTTCGTTGGCAACTTCTTGATGATTTTTTACACCGATGTCTGCGGCATCAGCATGGCGGCAGTGTCCCTCCTGATGCTGGTCTCCCGCTTCTGGGATGCCATCAATGACCCCGTGATCGGTTCGCTGAGCGACCGTACCCGTTCCCGCTGGGGACGCTACCGTCCATGGCTGTTGTTCGGCGCGCCGGCAACTGCTGTGGTGCTCGTGCTGACGTTCTGGGCGCACCCCACATGGTCAGACAGTGCTAAGAGCCTGTATATGTACATTACTTACTGTGTACTGGTTCTGGGCTATACTTGCGTGAACATCCCTTATGGTACGCTCTGCGGCACCCTGACCCAGAACATCGAGGAGCGTGCGAAAATCAACACCTCTCGCTCCGTCTGTGCCATGATCGCCATCAATATCATCAACATCATCACCCTGCCTTTGATCTCTGCTTTTGGCGGTGATAATGCAGCACGGGGATATCTTCTGGTGACCGTCCTTTACGGCGGTATCTTCACCCTCTGTCACTGGTTCTGTTTTGCCAAAACCAAAGAGGTCGTCCAGCCCCCGGAGCGGAAAAAAGTCTCACTGAAAAAGCAGTTGGATGCAGCGCTTCAGAACAAGCCCTACCTGATTGCACTGGCGGGTCAGTTCCTGTTCGGTATAACGCTGTATGGCCGCAATGCCGACCTGCTCTATTACTTCAAATATGTGGAAGGCAACGAGAATCTGTTTACCATCTACTCGATGATCCTGATCGTTCCCTCCATTCTGGGTGCTGCGGCATTCCCCTTCGTGTTTGAAAAGCTGGGCAACAAAGGGCACACCGCTTCCCTTTTCGCTGCCGGAACCGGCGTTTCCCTGATTGCGCTCTATTTCTTCAGTGCAGTTTCTTCTCCCATTCCGTTCTATACATTCGCTGCACTGTCCCAGTTCTTCTTCTGCGGATTCAATACCGCCATCTACGCCATCGTTCCCGACTGCGTGGAGTATGGCGAGTGGAAAACCGGTGTCCGCAACGATGGTTTCCAGTACGCATTCGTTTCACTGGGGAACAAACTGGGCATGGCGATTGGCACCTCTGCGCTGGCTGGTGTGCTGAGTGCATTGAGTTTTGCCCCCAATCAGGTGCAGAATGCTGCCGTGCAGAATGCGATGCACTATGCATTCTCGCTGCTTCCCGGTGTGCTGTGGCTGATAACAGCGATTGTCCTGTTCTTCTACCGAATCAGTAAGCGTTCGTATAACCAGATTATGTCCGAACTGAACGCTAAAAAAACAGGTTGAGGTGATACCATGTTTGATGTTGTAGCTTTGGGAGAAAGCCTGATCGACTTTACCCCGAACGGAACCAATGCACAGGGCATCGAATTGTTTGCCCGGAATCCCGGCGGTGCACCCGCCAATGTCCTTGCCATGAATGCCCGTCTGGGCGGCAAAACAGCATTCATCGGAAAAGTCGGCAAAGACGGATTTGGCGATTTTCTCCGCCAGACCCTTGTGGAAAGCAGCATTGATGTGTCCGGTCTGGTGATTGACGAAAAGATTCCCACGACCCTTGCCTTCGTACAGCTTGACAGCAAGGGAGACCGCTCCTTTACCTTTTACCGGAACCCCGGTGCCGATGTGATGCTGACTTCGGCAGAAGTCAACAGGAATCTGATTGACGATGCTGCCATCTTCCATTTCGGCTCTGTCTCTCTGACCTCCGACCCGAGCCGCACCGCCACGTTGGAAGCTGCGCGGTATGCACGGCAGCAGGGCAAGCTGGTCAGCTTTGACCCCAATTACCGTCCGCTTCTGTGGGAGCACCCGGCAGATGCCGTTGTCCAGATGCAGGAAGGTGTCACGCTGGCGGATCTTCTGAAAGTTTCCGAGGAAGAAATGCAGCTTATCACAAACGAAAGCGACCTTGCCCGCGGCTCACAAGCCCTGCTCGAAATGGGGCCATCTCTTGTGCTGGTATCGCTGGGTGCAAAGGGTGCTTATTACCGGAACGCTGTGGGCGCAGGGCATCTTCCCACCTATGATGTGCCTACCGTGGACACGACGGGTGCAGGCGATGCTTTCATGGGCGCAATTCACTACCAGCTGCGGAGAAAAGCTGCGGAGGATTTGCGTACCCTCCCTGCATTTGAGCTTGAAGAAATCGTCCGCTTCGGCAATGCAGCGGGCAGTCTGACCACGACAAAGGGCGGTGCAATCCCTGCAATGCCCTCCATGGTAGAAATTCAGAACTGCATTGCCTCTATCCCACTGATGTAAAAGAAAGGATACCCTATGACAAAATTACAGATCAGAATGCGGCAGGTCGATCAGGTCAAGGACTTTGTAGATTTGCTGTCCAAATATCCCTATGAGATGGACTTAGTCTCCGGGCGATATACCATTGATGCCAAATCCCTGCTTGGCATTTACAGTCTCGACCTGAGCAATCCGCTTACCCTTGTGATTTATTCCGATTCCTGCGAAGAACTGCTGACACAGCTCCATGCGCTGCTCCCAGATTGCATCGTCTGATTTTCTACGCTTTTCTCCTTCTTCCATTTGCACCGTTCAATTCTGGTTCTCCTTCACCAGAATCGGGCGGTGTTTTGATTTGTATAAGTCCTACTATCACTGCTTTACTGCAATAAAATTTGCAAAACCATCTTGACGCTCGCCGCAATCCGTGATACCCTTTATCGCAAATCCCACCAATTTTGTAGAAAAGTACAGAGCGGCGAGGATTTATTCCCCATGAAGATTTTTACCGCCCCGCAACACACCCGATCTATTTTGCCGCCGTTTCACCCGACAAAATTTTTCGCCTGTCTTGCAGGGCGGTATTTTTCTTTTGGGAAGCTGCACCTTGAATTCTTCATAAGCCGTCTGAACGAGATACTGCGCCATGACCTCACACTTTCTGTGGGCGAGCCGGACAACGCCGCTGCAAAACAGGGGTAGGAACTGCGTTCGGTGTGAACGGTGACCATGAGCAGGAGCTTTGCCTTTTCACATGTTTTGCTCTGCAAAATCTTC
>NZ_WKZG01000007.1:0-145593 GCF_009679665.1 Faecalibacterium sp. BIOML-A4
GAGGGGCGTTGCCCCGACAAGCGCTACCCCAACAAGATCACTTCGGAAATGCAGACGCATTGCAGAAGTGAAGTCCCGGATGGACAGGAAATTTTCAAGAATTGAAAATTTGTGGCCACGGGACGGTTCTTGCCCTCTACCGCTGCGCTCAAAACACATAGACCGCGTTTGCGAAGCAATGAAAGCCCCAGTGGGGCTTTTAAGCGGCAGAACGGTCTGCGATAGCAGATGGAGGGGCTTTGCCCCGACAAGTTCTACAAATGTTTCCAAATTATTAAGACGCAAAAAATAAGTAGCGGGGCTCTGCTCATGTAATGAGGTCACCGTTTGCTCCGAACGAAGTTCCTGCCCCTGTTTGCGCAGCGGCGTTGACGGAAAGTCGGTATCACGTCCGGTCGGCTCATGAAATTTTCAAGGTGCGTTACCCATAAAAGAAAAATACCGCCCACGCAGCGCAGCGATGATTTTGTCGGGTGAAACGGCGGCAAAATGAATCGGTGTGTTGCGGGGCGGTTGATCTTTTAGAGATGATCCACGGTGAGGCAGTGTTCAAAATGAACACGACCACATCTTGTGGATGGTTTTAGACCAATCCACAAAATCAGTGGGATTTGTGACAGAGAATATCATGGTTCGCAAGGCGCGTCAAGATGATTTTGAAAAATTTATTGTGGTAAAGCAGTGATAGTAGGACTTATAGGAGGCCGCTTGAGCTGTTTTTTCTATTTACAGCTACAATGATAGCCATTGGGGGATTGTGATTGGTCAGGGCTGAAAAGGGCTTTCATGATTTGCTGCAGCGCATCATGTCCTCGACGCTCCCAGCGTCCTCAAAGGACGATTTGATGGGTGTGTAGGGATAAGCTGTAAAAAGAAGCATGGACGCCCCCGAAAAGGAGAGCGTCCATGCTTCTTGCTGTATCCGAATGGAGGAGATTGCGAAATCAGTGATTGTCCGGGCAGACGATTTCCAGCATCTGATCGAAAACCTCTTCCATCTGCCGCACCAGTGTGAACTGGGTGCGGGCGCGGTCGAGGTTGTGATCCGGGCGAGCAATATGGAAATAATGGTCGCCCTCCAGATAGTCAGTCAGAAAACGGATGCCGCATTCCAGCGTCATGAGCCTTGCACCCCATGCAAGGCTCTTTTTTTCTGCCATGCTCATGGATGCCCCGGCAGTGGAGAGATACCCTTTGGCGAACACTTCGTACAGATGCAGGTCAAAATGGACTTTGCTCTGGTCAGGTTCGTCCTCAGCGCAGTCGTTGGCACCGGTGCGGATGGAATCGCCGAAGTCGTAGGCCGAAAGTCCCGGCATCACGGTGTCGAGGTCAATGACACAGATGCCTTTTCCGGTAGCGGCATCGATGAGGACATTGTTGATCTTGGTATCGTTATGGGTGACGCGCAAGGGGATTTCCCCGGCGGCCAGCTGATCCAGCAGGACATGGCAGTCCTGCTCCCTCGCATGGATAAATTCGATTTCCGACGTGATATTTTTTGCCCGGCCCAGTGCATCGGCGGCGAGGGCTTTTTCAAAATTGGCATAGCGGTTGGGCGTGTCGTGGAAGCGGGCGATGGTTTCGTGGAGGGTGGAGGCCGGATAATCCTCCAGCTGGTTCTGGAATTTGCCCAGTGTCTCGGCCACGGTGCGGAAGTCGGTTTCGCTGCCGACCTGCTGCAAACAGATGGTATCTTCTACAAAGTCGTAGGCACGCCATGCGCCGCCGTCTGCATCCAGATAGCAAGTCGACCCCGACAAAGTTGGGATGACATTCAGCGTTTCCCGTGCTGGGTCGCCGCCCTCGGCAAGAATTTTCGCCCGCAGATGCCGGGTCACGCCGCAGACATTCTCCATCAGGCCCACCGGGTTAGTAAAGGTATCTGTGTTGATGCGCTGCAAAATAAAGCGTTTGGAATGATCTTCCCGCCAGACCACAAAGGTGTCGTTGATATGCCCCTCACCATAGTGGTGAGCATCGCAGAGCACAGGCCCGCCAAAATCAAAGGCATTTGCAGCAGACTGGAGCAAAGAAAGGGTAACGGATTTCATCATAAATTCCTCGTTTTCGTTATACTTCATGCCGTTTTGTCGGGGCGGGGCGTTTTCCCTGCCGCGTCTGACGGCGGTATTCGTTGGGGGTCATGCCCTCCGCCTTGCGGAAGCACTGGGAGAAATAGCTGGGGGAGGAAAAGCCCATCAGCTCGCTGATCTGCGCCAGACTGTAGCTGGTGTTGCCCAGCATATGCTTGCTCTCCTCAATGCGGCGGCGGTTCAGGTAAGTAATGGGGGAAATGCCGTACTCCCGCTGGAAGGTGTGGGCCAGGTAGTATTTGTTCAGGTGGGCAAGCTCTGCCAGCAGGTCCAGCGAGATATCCTCGCGGTAGTTGGTGTCCAGATACCGCTTGATCTCGGCGCACTCCCGGTTCTCGGTCGGGGCAGCCTCCTCCAGCTGCAGCGAAATGGTGGTGCAGCGCACTAGCCAGATCAGCAGTACCTCCAGCAGGTCCTGACAAACGGTCTCGCAGCCGTCTAAGCTGCGGTCGGCCTCGGCCAGCAGCATGTGCAGCAACGTGACCATCCGCTCCCGGTTCTCCCGGCAATTGAAGATGGCGTAGTTCGTATCCGCCTTGCTGAACAAAAACTCCATGCTGGCAACGCCCAGCACGATATACTCCAAGGGCGAGGCGTTCAGGCTAAGCTCGGTATGCTCCACCTGCGGGTTCACAATGACCATATCGTCCGGCTTTACCGGGAACAGCTGCCCGGCAAGGTAGAACTGTCCCTCGCCGCTGAGGCAGTAGAACAGCTCCGTGCAGGAGTGGGTGTGGGTGGTACTGTTCCAATCGCCGCCAAATTTGCTTTTGCTGATGTACAGCAGCCGGAAGGATTCCCGCGGAGCGGGCGCGTGGCGGATATCAAAGCGCTGGGTACTCATAGATGATCGGCTCCTTCGGGAAACGCAAACTTTCTAAAAATAAACGCAACATTCTAAAAACATTATCAAAAAATGGTGCGTTGTTTCGTGCACTTTACCCTCATTATAGAGGGAACATACAAAAAAAGCAAGCCCTGATTTTAGGCTGATTTTTATATTTTTGTTTCTCAAGTCCCTTCGAAATATGTCAAAATAGTTACAGGTTGGGGATTATGCTGAAACTTCTAAAAGATTTTTAGCACTTTTGCTGGAAGAATTTTTTAGAAAGCAACATCTATAAAAAATGAAACAACAAACCTCTTGAGCAAGGAAGCGAAAGAATTTATATTAGAGGCAGAAAAACACACAGTCCTTCGGGCAAAGCCTGTTTGCCCGGCTGTGTTTGAACGGAACAAAATGATGGAGGCAACACAGTATGAATCGTATTTCTCGTCGTAATTTCCTGAAGGCGGCCGGCGTTGGCGCCGCTGCACTGGGTCTGGCTGCCTGCGGCGGCTCTTCCAGCTCCACCGCATCCAGCGTGGCATCCTCCACCGCCGCTTCTTCCGCAGCGGCGGCTGCAGACGTTACCATCAAGGTAGCCGCCATCGAGACCGGCTACGGCGCTGATATGTGGAAGAAGGTCGCCGAGGCCTTTACCGCACAGACCGGCATCAAGGTGGACCTGACCACCGACAAAAAGCTGGAGGACGTCATCGGCCCCTCCATGCAGGGCGGCGACTACCCCGACGTGGTCCATCTGGCCACCGGCCGTGAAGCTGCCCTGACCGAGCAGTTCATCAAGGGCAACCTGATCGCCGACATCACCGATGTGCTGAGCATGACCGTGCCCGGCGAGAGCAAGAAGGTGAGCGAGAAGATCGCCGGCGGCTTTACCGACACCTCCCTGACCAACCCCTACGGCGACGGCAAAACCTATCTGGCTCCCATGTTCTACAGCCCCTGCGGCCTGTTCTACAACGCCGGTTTCCTGAAGGAAAAGGGCTGGGACGTGCCCAAGACCTGGGACGAGATGTGGGCACTGGGCGACAAGGCTGCCGCTGAGGGCACCTACCTGTTCACCTACCCCACCACCGGCTACTTCGACGCCTTCTTCTATGCGCTGATGTACGCCGCAGGCGGCCCGGAGTTCTTCAACAAGGCTACCCACTACGAAGAAGGCATCTGGGACACCCCCGAAGCAAAGACCTGCTTTGATATCGTGGCAAAGCTGGCTTCCTACACCAACCCCATCACCCCCGCACAGGCCAACGATCAGGACTTTACCCAGAACCAGCAGCTGGTGCTGGACAACAAGGCCCTGTTCATGCCCAACGGCACCTGGATCGTGGGCGAGATGGCCGAGGCTCCCCGTGCAGACGGCTTTGAGTGGGGCATGACCGCCCTGCCCGCTGTCAAGGCCGGCGGCGACGGTTACAGCTACACCTGGTTCGAGCAGGCATGGATCCCCGCCGGTGCCGAGCATCAGGATGCCGCCAAGCAGTTCGTGGCTTACCTGTACAGTGACGAGGCCTGCAAGCTGTTTGCCGAGAGCGGCGCGATCCAGCCTGTGCTGGGCATCGCCGACAGTCTGGAAGGCGACAACAAGATGTTCTACTCCATCTACGACAACGGCGCAAAGGCCGCCATGGGCAACTTTGCAGCCTTCAGCGCCATCCCCGGCGTGGAAGTGCGCACTGTGTTCTTCGACCCTGTCAACTCTCTGGTGTCCGGCAGTATGACCGAGCAGCAGTGGATCGACGGCATCAAGTCCGCCAGCGACCAGATGCGCGCCAACATCATCGAGTAATTAAGCCCTGCCCAGCGGGGGCGGTTTTTACCGCCTCCGCTTTTTTGGGCTGTACAGTACCATCAAGAAAGGAGCGGTCAATCCCCTATGAGAACGGATAAAAGCCGCAAACGGTTCGTATTCCTCTGTGTGGCACCGGCTACCATCCTGTTTTTCCTCTTTATGATCCTGCCCACCCTCAACGTGTTCCGCATGAGTTTGTATGAGCGGGGTGCCTATTCTCCCAACGAGACCTTTGTGGGGCTTAAAAACTTCCAGCATCTGCTGCGGGACGCCCAGTTCATCCGCTCCATGCAGAATATGATCCTGCTGGTGGTAACGGTCACCCTGATCACCTTCGCCTTTGCACTGGTATTTGCCGCCATCCTCACCCGGGAGAAGATCAAAGGCCAGAACTTTTTTCGCATCATCTTCTACATCCCCAACATCCTGTCGGTGGTCGTCATCTCCGGCATCTTCTCTGCCATCTATAAGCCGGAAAACGGCATGCTGAACAGCATCATCGGCCTGTTCCGCAACATGAGCGACCCCATCCTGTGGAAGGGCGAAAAATTGGTCATCCCCTCCATCATCATTGCCATGGTGTGGCAGGCCATCGGCTACTACATGGTCATGTACATGGCCTCCATGTCTGCCGTGCCCATCAGCCTGTACGAGAGCGCCAATCTGGACGGTGCCGGGCGGCTGACCCAGTTCTTCCAGATCACCATCCCCCTTATCTGGACGAATATCCGCACCACTCTGACCTTCTTTATCATCTCCACCATCAACATGGCCTTCCTCTTCGTCAAGGCCATGACAAGCGGCGGCCCCAACGGCGCATCGGATGTGGCGCTGAGTTATATGTACAGCCAGAAGGACGCCGGTCTTTACGGCTACAGCATGGCCATCGGCGTGGTAATCTTCCTGTTCTCGTTTGCCCTGTCCGCCTGTGTCAACAAGGTCACCAACCGCGATACGCTGGAATTTTAAGGAGGGAAGAAGATGCAGAATACCACCGAAAAATCTTCCCGCTCTGCGGAAGGTCTGTACAAGTTTTTCATCTATTTTGTGCTGGTTCTGCTGGCCGTTACCATCATCGTGCCGGTGGCATGGGTGTTCATGGCCTCCATCAAGCAGAATGCAGAGTTCTACGGCAACCCCTGGGCACTGCCCGCCGGGTTCTACTGGCAGAACTTCGTCAACGCATGGAACGGCGCGAAAATGGGCGAATATATGCTCAACTCGGTCATCGTCACCGCGCTGGCTCTGGCACTGCTTCTGGTCGTTGCCCTGCCCGCCGCCTACTGCCTGTCCCGCTTCCACTTCAAGGGGTGCAAGGTACTGAACACCCTGTTCATGGCGGGCCTGTTCATCAACGTGAACTACATCGTGGTGCCCATCTTCCTGATGCTGCGGGACGGCGATGTGTGGCTGAAAAGCCATTTTGGTAGCGGCTTTCTGCTGAACAATCTGGTGGTGCTGGCGGTGGTATACGCCGCCACCGCGCTGCCCTTTACCATCTACCTGCTGTCGGGCTACTTTGCCACCCTGCCCCACGATTTTGAGGAGGCCGCCTATATCGACGGTGCAAGCTATTTTTCCACCATGACCCGCATCATCTTCCCCATGGCAAAGCCCTCCATCATCACCATTATCCTGTTCAACTTCCTGTCCTTCTGGAACGAGTATATCATCTCCATGACCCTGATGAGCTCCACCAAGGCGCCCCGCACCCTGCCGGTAGGTCTTTTGAACCTGATGCAGGCGCAGCAGAGCGCCGCCCAGTACGGCACCATGTACGCAGGTCTTGTGCTGGTAATGCTGCCCACCCTGATCTTGTACATCTGCGTGCAGCGGCAGCTGACGCAGGGCATGACCGTGGGCGGCCTGAAAGGTTAAGGTGACAAACGATGAAAGCATACTGGAAAAACCATCCCGCCCTGCGCATGGTACTGATGCTGGTGCTGTTCGTGCTGGCACTGGTGCTGGTGGTGTCCGGCTGGAAAATGACCGGACAACTGGCAGGGCTTGGCATCATGCTGGTGGGCGTAGCGCTGCTGCTGGCAGTGCTGGCGCTGTATAACGCCGCCTACGATTGACCCCCTACAATTCAAAGAGAGGCAAAAGGAGAGTTTCCCATGGACGAACTGAGAAAGACCGGGCGCGTGACCATTCCCACAGACTTGGACGTTGTGCCCGAAACATTGGAGATCTTAAAAAAGTGGGGAGCCGATGCCATCCGCGACTGCGACGGCACCGACTTCCCGCAGCAGCTCAAGGATGCGGACGCCAAGATCTACTCCACCTACTATACCACCCGCAAGGATAACGCATGGGCAAAGGCAAACCCGGACGAGGTACAGCAGTGCTACATCATGACCGGCTTTTACACCGCCCCCGGCGACACCGTGACCATCCCGCTGATGAAGGGCATCAGCCCGGAGCTGATGCAGGTGAACACCAACGACGACATCACCCGCTGGTGGGAGGTCATGGATCGAACCACCGGTCAGCCCGTGCCCCCGGAAAAGTGGAGCTACGCCGACGGCAGTGTGACGGTACAGGCCGTACCGTTCCATGAGTATACCGTCAGTTTTCTGGCTTACCTCATCTGGGACCCGGTGCATATGTACAACGCTACCACCAACGGCTGGACGAATTTTGAGCACCAGATCACCTTTGACGTGCGTCAGCCCAAGACCCACAAGTATTCCATGGAGCGCCTGCGCAAGTTCATTGCAGAGCACCCCTATGTTAACGTCATCCGCTACACCACCTTCTTCCACCAGTTCACCCTGATCTTCGACGAGCTGAAGCGGGAGAAGTTCGTGGACTGGTATGGATACTCTGCTTCGGTCAGCCCTTATATCCTCAACCAGTTTGAGCAGGAAGTGGGCTACAAGTTCCGCCCGGAGTACATCATCGATCAGGGCTACTATAACAACCAGTACCGGGTGCCCAGCAAGGAATTTCGGGATTTTCAGGCCTTCCAGCGCCGCGAGGTGGCAAAGCTTGCCAAGGAGATGGTGGACATCACCCACGCGTGCGGGTGCGAAGCCATGATGTTCCTCGGCGATCACTGGATCGGCACCGAACCTTTCATGCCGGAGTTCAAGACCATCGGACTGGATGCCGTAGTGGGCAGCGTGGGCAACGGCTCCACCCTGCGCCTGATTTCTGACATTGAGGGCGTGAAGTACACCGAGGGCCGTTTCCTGCCGTACTTCTTCCCCGACACCTTCCACGAGGGCGGCGACCCGGTGCGGGAAGCCAAGGAGAACTGGGTTACAGCCCGCCGCGCTATCCTGCGCAAGCCCATCGACCGCATCGGCTATGGCGGCTATCTGAAACTGGCCTTGCAGTTCCCGGAGTTCGTGGACTACGTGGAGAGCGTCTGCAACGAGTTCCGCGAACTGTACGAGAACATCAAGGACACCACACCCTACTGTGTCAAGCGAGTGGCCGTGCTGAACTGTTGGGGTAAAATGCGGGCTTGGGGCTGTCACATGGTGCATCACGCCCTCTATTACAAGCAGAACTATAGCTATGCCGGTGTCATTGAGATGCTGTCCGGTGCGCCCTTTGATGTGAAGTTTATCAGCTTTGAGGATATCAAGAATGACCCGCATCTGCTGGATTCGTTGGATGTCATTATCAATGTCGGCGATGCCGACACCGCACACACCGGCGGCATCTGGTGGGAAGACCCGGAGATCTCCTCCGCTATCCGCAAGTTCGTCTGGAACGGAGGCGGCTTTATCGGCGTGGGTGAGCCTTCCGGTCACCCGTATCAGGGCCACATTCTCCAGCTTGCCAGCGTGCTGGGCGTGGAGGAAGAAAACGGCTTCACCCTCAACTACGACAAGTACAACTGGGAAGAACACCCGGACCATTTCATTCTGCAGGACGCCGACCAACCCGTGGACTTTGGCGAGGGCAAAAAGAACATCTACGCCCTCGAGGGCACCGAGGTGCTGGTGCAGCGGAACAAGGAAGTGCAGATGGCGGCACACGACTTCGGCAAGGGGCGCGCCGTGTACATCAGCGGTGTGCCTTACAGTTTTGCCAACAGCCGTACCCTTTACCGCGCTATCCTGTGGAGTGCCCACAGCGAGGAGGAGCTGCATACATGGTTCAGCTCCAACTACAACGTGGAGGTGCACGCCTACGTCAAAAACGGCAAGTACTGCGTGGTGAACAACACCTACGAGCCGCAGGACACCACCGTTTACACCACAGACGGCAGCAGCTTTGCTCTGCATCTGGATGCCAACGAGATCAAGTGGTATGAGATCTAAGTTCTCCTTTTCATAAACGAACACAACGGGCAGCTCTGTTACCAGAGCCGCCCGTTGTGTTTGCTGTATCTGCCGATAACTCAACCTGTGTCAATCGAACGCTGCAATGGAGATGGCTGAAAACGCAGAAATTCAGTAATGGGAGCGTAGTAGACCTGCAGAAAAAGAAACTGCCCGCGCAAGTATGCGTAAGATGGTGAAGCACTTGCTGAAAAAATATAAGTATGCGCCAACGTCAAGCGGCGTAAGGGCTGCAACAAAAAGACCGTGCAGAAGGATTGGCTGGAAGATCTGGTTGTTCGGGAGACCATGAAGCTGATTCAGGACGATGCGGTGATTGACAAGATCGTTCAACTGGTCATGGATGTCCAGAATCAGGAAAACACCACGATGCCGCTGCTGGAAAAGCAACTGCGAGAGGTCAACAAAAAGCTAGACAACCTGATGAAGGCGATCGAGGACGGCTTGTACACCCGGACAACGAAAGAGCGTCTGGAAGCGCTGGAAATCCAGAAAGATGAGCTGACTGCAAAAATCGCAGATGAAAAATTGAAGAAGCCCAGCTTCAATGAGGATTTCATCCGATTCTGGCTGATGAAATTTAGAAAGTTCGATATTTCGCAGAAAAAGCAGCGGAAAGCGCTGATCGAGATTTTTGTCAATGCCATTTTTCTGTACGATGACCGGATGCTAATCACGTTCAACTACAAGGATGGCACCCAAACCGTCCGGTTTGAGGACACTTTGACCGCTGATTGCGGAGAAAAAAGTTTGCGTTTGCGAAGCAACGAAAGCCCCAGTGGAGCTTTTTTGTTTGCCCACAGCGTGGTCAGAAAATGAAAAAAGAATGCAAAATATGGTGCGCTTGAAAAATGTCAGGACGGGATTTTTGTAAAAAATGTAGAATATCTTGCCGGAAACTGTGCATTCTCTCCAACAAAAACTGCCCAAACGTGTTGATATTGAGAAAAAAGCTTCACAAACGTTTACAAAAGGGTAACAGGTTGGTATACTTTATGGTGGTAAACGTAACAAGCCATGGAAGCTGAAAGGAGAACCTACCCGTGAATACCGCTGCACCGTCCCGTAAAAAACTGCTGAGCCTTGTGCTGACACTGGTGTTTATGCTCACCTGCCTGCCGGCGGCCTTGGCGGTTGATCTGAACGTGGACGCAGGCTTCTACTTCAAGCAGAGCCGCGGCGGCACCTGCACATTGGCATCCGCAGCCATGATGCTGCGCCGCCGTGCCTATTTTGACGGCCTGACCGACTGGTCCACTGTGACCGAGAACAGTGTCCGTTCCACAGCATGGTCCAACGGGCTTTCCCACAGCTTTACATATAAGGAGATGCAGGTGGGCTACGGCACACTGCCCTCCCGCAAACAGGAAAAAGTGCAGACCCTGATCACCCTGCTTTCGCAGCACCCGGAGGGCATCGTGCTGTATGACCGCAGCCAGCCCCATGCAGTGCTGCTCACCGACTACACCAACGGCAACTTCTATTGCTCCGATCCGGCAGGCAACATCTCTTCCGGACGCATCCCGCTGGAAAACTCCAGCGTTTCGGTCAATAGGTCCTCCTGCTACTGGTATGTGGCATCAGATCACAACTTCATTGCTGCAGAGGCTGACGGCCTGCGTCTGGAAGGCATGAGCTACCCCATCAATGTCCGTGCGGGCAAGGGCATGGCGCTGACCGGCACTGCAAATGCTGCGCTGGGCACCACCCTGACCAATGTGCAGTTGGCAGTGCTGGACGAGAACGACCAGACGGTGTTCACTGCACAGGCAGCACCCAATACGGCAATCTTCTCCTTCAAGTCGCTGGACAGCTCCATCCGCTTTGGTGAACTGCCCGCAGGCAATTACACCTACATGGTGGTCGTGACCGATTCTCAGGGCGATAACCTCTGCTTTACCAGTGACTTCACGGTTTCGGATGGCTCGGCAAGCAGCGGCGTTTACTGGTCGGTGAAGGATACCGAGGGCACCAAGCTGCTGGACAGCATTCAGGAAGTTCAGGATGCCTTTGCAAATGCAACTGAGTCCACTCTGGGCTGGTTTGGCGGTCTATTCCAGTAAAATACGACAAAAAAGAAGTCCCGGAATACACTTCCGGGATTTCTTTTTTTGCTGTAATTTGTTGTAAAAAAGCTTATTTCAGGGTTCCGTCCAGTACCTGACTGTAATACCAGGGCTTTGGTGCGCGGAAGGTCTTGCCGCTGAGGAACTCGAAATCCGGCTGGGTGAAGCGGGGCATGGTGAGTTCCCATGCGCACAGGGCCTGATACTTGAGCTTCAGCTCGCGGTTGGCGGTGTTGTTGCCGTATTTGCTGTCGCCCAGAATGGGACAGCCGATGCTGGCCATGTGGGCGCGGATCTGATGGGTGCGGCCGGTGATCAGCTGCACCTTCAGCAGGGCCAGACGACCGGAGACGGCGATGGTCTCGTACCGGGTCTCCACTTCCTTGGCACCAGGCTGCTTTTCTTCCACGATCTTCACGATGCCGCGGTCCGCGTCCTTAAGCAGATAGCCGCCCAGAGTGGCATCCGGCGGCATCGGACGGCCGAAGGTGACGCAGAGGTAGGTCTTTTTCACTTCGCGGTTCTTGATGGCTGCAAGGAACAGTTCTTCGGCCTCCGGGGTCTTGGCAACGATGACAAGGCCGCTGGTGCCGGTGTCCAGCCGGTGGCACAGCGCCGGGGTGTACAGGTCGTTCTCCTTGTACTCGCCCTGCTGGTTCAGGTAGAGCAGGGTGCGGTTCAGCAGCGTGTCGTCCTCCGGGCCATCCACGGCAAGACCGGCGGGCTTGTTCACAATGACGATCTGCGGGCAGTCGTAGACCACCTGTGCCGGGCCGCGGGCGTTCTTCCACGCCGGGCCGTCCACACGGCGGTCCGCATCCAGAACTTCATCCAGAATGAACAGCTTGATCTCATCACCGGCCATCACGCGGGTGGAAAGGGGCTGCTTTTTGCCGTTCAGCTTGATCTTGTTCTCCCGCAGGGCCTTGTTCAGGCGGCCCGGGGTCAGGGCGGGAAACTGCTGGGTCAGATAGTTGTCGAGCCGGGTGGGGGCAAGACACTTTACTTTTAAAATTTTCACGGGAAATTCCTCTCTATCTTAAAATCAGTTGCAATAGAATGGGTTCTTGATTCGTTTTTATTGTAGCGGAACAAAAACCGCGCGTCAAGCGCAGAGAAAAGGAAATGTTGACTTTTCCGCGCGGGTGACGTATGATACCGAGACAGGTGCGGAAAACACCGCCCCGACAACAACAGAAGAAGGTATAGAATATGAAACTGAATAAAAAGGTGCTGGCCGTTACGGCCATTCTGGCAGTGGGCATTCTGGCAGGCTGCGGCAGCAGCAACAGCACCGCAGGCAGCGCGGCAAGCGCACCGGCTTCCGGTGTGGAAAGCAGTGCGGCTTCGTCCGAAGCAGCCGGTGAGATGGGCGATGTGCTGCCCATCGACGCCGGGAATCTGAACGAGATCAAGACGGGTTCCTACAAGTTTGCAGCCAGCATCACCAAGGTGGCCGACGGCCAGGCGACCCTGAGCGTATACGGCTACGACAGCTACCTGCCCGAGGACATCGACGCCTTGCAGGAGGGCAGCGTGCTTCGGATCCACGACCAGGGCGACACCACCGTGACCAAGCTGACTGTGACCAGCATCGACAGGGATGCCGACAACGGCTATGTGACCATCAACGGCGGCATCGAAGCGGGCGGCGTGGAGCTGACGCTGGACCACGATGTGTACCGCACCGTGACCTTTGACGATTACCCCGTCTACTATGAGATGGGCGAGGTGACCCTGCCTCTGGCCGGGGGCGTGACCCTGAGCGACAGCTCGGCCGACCCGCAGGCTTCCGCCGTGGAGACGGACGGTGCCGATGCCGTGGCCGAGGCCGTCAACGCCGAGCCGGACGGCTGGATGCCCAACAACACCCTGGTCTTTACCGAGGATGGCACCATCAGCAGCATCGTCCGCATCTGGGTGCCGTAAATTTTGCTCAAAACCGTTGACAAACGTTTTGCGTATGCTATAATTTAGCTGTACGCAAAGGGGCATTGTGTCTGCTTTGCGGAATGTAAAATTATGACAGATGGCAATGATGGGGTCAGAAATGCACACCGCCGTTCAGAGAGAGCGCTTCCAGCTGCAAGGCGTTCCGGTCGGTTCCATTTTGCGCCGCCCCGGAGCTTCCGGCGACATAAGTCGGACGCAGCGCAGCGTTAACGCGCCGAAAGCGGCAGGGGACACATTTTATCCTTTGCAATTTGGGTGGTACCACGGAGTTTGATGCACAAGCAGCCTTCGTCCCTTTTGGGATGAGGGCTGTTTTTTGTTTTTTTCACCGTGCCGCCCCTCTGCCATAACAGCATAAAAACGGCGCCTGAGCGCCAAAGACGATTGAGGAGAGAGAACCTATGCAATGGACCGGTTTGAATGAACTGCGTGAAAAGTACCTGAGCTTCTTTGAGAGCAAGGGCCACCTGCGTCTGGACAGCTTCCCCCTGGTGCCCAAGAACGACCCCAGCCTGCTGCTGATCAACAGCGGCATGGCCCCCATGAAAAAGTGGTTTCTGGCTCAGGAAGAGCCGCCCCGTCACCGCGTGACCACCTGCCAGAAGTGCATCCGCACCCCGGATATCGAGCGCGTTGGCATCACTGCCCGCCACGGCACCTTCTTTGAAATGCTGGGCAACTTCTCCTTCCAGGATTACTTCAAAGAAGAGGTCATTCCCTGGGCATGGGAGTTCCTGACTTCCGACGAGTGGATGGCCATTCCGAAGGACCGCCTGCACATCTCTGTGTACGAAGAGGACGACGAGGCTTACGATATCTGGACCAAGAAGGTGGGCATCGCCCCCGACCACATGGTGCGTCTGGGCAAGGAAGACAACTTCTGGGAGCATGGCTCCGGCCCGTGCGGCCCCTGCTCCGAGATCTACTTTGACCGCGGCCCCGAGTACGGCTGCGGCAAGCCGACCTGCGGCGTGGGCTGCGACTGCGACCGCTATATGGAGATCTGGAATCTGGTGTTCAGTCAGTTCGATGCCGACGGCAAGGGCCACTACGAGCGTCTGGCACGCCCCAACATCGATACCGGCATGGGTCTGGAGCGTCTGGCCTGCGTGATGCAGGGCGTGGGCAACCTGTTTGAGGTGGACACCGTGCAGAGCGTGCTGCACCATGTAGAGCGCATTGCCAACAAGACCTACGGCGAGGACGACAAGACCGATATCTCCATCCGTGTCATCACCGACCACATCCGCAGCTGCACCTTCATGGTGTCCGACGGCATCCTGCCTTCCAACGAGGGCCGCGGCTATGTGCTGCGCCGCCTGCTGCGCCGTGCTGCCCGCCATGGCCGTATGCTGGGCATCACCCGCCCGTTCCTGGTGGAGCTGGTGGAGACTGTCATCCAGTCCAGCGAGAGCGCATACCCCGAGCTGCGCGAGCACGATGCTTATATCAAGAAGGTCATCGGCACCGAGGAGGCAAACTTTGCCCGTACCATTGATGCCGGCATGAACATCCTGAACAACATGATCGACGGTCTGGAAAAGGCACATGAGCATCTGCTGAAGGGTCTGGATGTGTTCAAGCTGAACGATACCTTCGGCTTCCCGCTGGATCTGACCAAGGAGATCGCTGCAGAGCAGGGCATTGAGATCGACGAGGAAGGCTTCCACGCCGAAATGACCAAGCAGAAGGAGCGTGCCCGTGCAGAGCGCCTGAAGAAGAACATCTCCGGCTGGAGCGAGGATCTGTTCGGTGCGCTGGATGCAGAACCCACCGTCTTTACCGGCTACGAGACCCTGAACGACACCGGCGTTGTGGTGGCCCTGAGCGACGAGGAGACCCTGACCGATGCCATTGCTACCGACGAGGAAGCAAAGGACGGCGTGCTGGTGGTTCTGGATAAGACTCCCTTCTACGCTGAGATGGGCGGTCAGGCTGCGGACCACGGCATGCTGAACAGCGCCGACTGCAGCCTGCGCGTGCTGGATGTGAAGAAGACCCCCAAGGGCTACTACGTCCACACCTGCGTGCTGGAGAGCGGCATCGTGAAGGTGGGCGACCACCTGACCGCTCAGGTGGATAAGGAATACCGCATGGCCATTGCCCGCAACCACACCGCCACCCATCTGCTGCAGGCAGCTCTGCGTGAAGTGCTGGGCGACCACGTCCATCAGGCAGGCTCCTATCAGGATGCAGAGATCACTCACTTCGACTTTACCCACTTCAGCGCTGTCACTCCCGAGGAGCTGGCCCGCGTGCAGAAGATCGTGAACGATAAAATCTACGAGTCCATGAACGTCACCGTCCGGGAAATGCCCATTGAGGAAGCCAAGAAGCTGGGCGCAATGGCTCTGTTCGGCGAAAAGTACGGCAAGGTCGTGCGTGTTGTGGACATCGAGGGTTGGTCTACCGAGTTCTGCGGCGGCACCCACGTGAAGAACACCGCCCAGATCGGCGGCTTCAAGATCGTGAGCGAGGCCTCCGTTGCTGCGGGCATCCGCCGCATCGAGGCTGTCACCGGCCGCAACCTGCTGATCCGTGCAAACCTGCAGGAGGCTATGCTGCATACCGTGGCAAACACCCTGAAGGCAAACAACGTGACCGCTCTGCCCGTCCGTGCCGAGGCCGTGATGGCTGAGAACAAGGCTCTGGCCAAGGAGCTGGAAGAGATCAAGGCACAGGTCGCCGCTTCCAAGGTGACCAGCCTGTTTGACAATGCCGAAGAAATCGGCGGCGTGAAGATTGCTTCTGCATACTTCACCGGCACCACCGGCGACACCCTGCGCGGCATGTGCGATACCATCCGCGACAAGGCTGTGAAGCCCGCTGTGGCGGTTCTGGTGGGCAAGGCTGAGGATAAGATCACCATGGCTGTCACTGTGACCAAACAGGCACAGGAAAAGGGCCTGAAGGCCGGTGCTCTGGTCAAGGAGATCGCTGCCATTGCCGGCGGCAAGGGCGGCGGCAAGCCGGACTTTGCAATGGCCGGCCTGAAGGACGAGACCAAGATCGACGAAGCTCTGGCTGCTGTCAGCGCCATCGTCAAGAAGGCTCTGGGCGAATAAGAAAACGGGTTCGCCCTCTCCGTCAGCGCTGACGCGCTGCCAAAGTTTATGGTTTTGCCAAGGGCTCTCTCTTTGGGAGAGCTGGACGCAAAGCGGCCTGAGAGGGCGGGGACGTTTATAAAATATCAGGAAGGAGTTGTTTCCCATGGAAGATTGTCTGTTCTGTATGATCGCGGAGGGGAAAATCCCCTCCAAGAAGCTGTACGAGGACGAGCAGGTGGTGGCGTTTTACGACATCAACCCGCAGGCCAAGGTGCACTTTCTGGTGGTGCCCAAAAAGCACATTGTCTCTGCCGCTGCGCTGACCGAAGAGGACGGCGCACTGCTGGGCCATATCTTTGCAGTGATCGCAAAGCTGGCTGCGGAGCAGGGCCTGAACAACGGCTACCGCGTCATCTCCAATGTTGGCGAGGACGCAGGCCAGACCGTGAAACATCTGCATTTCCATGTTCTGGGCGGCGAAAAACTGCCTGTTTGATTCCAATAAAAAGGGAGCGTTGAATTATGGCTGAGACCTATACTCTGCACGTTGCAGGCCTGACCCGTGAGCTGACCATCTGCAAGGTGAATGACCACATGGACATTGCTGCTTTTATCATGCTGGGTGATGCCGAGCTGACCGTGGCTGCTGCCGCTGAACTGCTGAAGAAGTGCCCGGATTTTGATATCCTGCTGACCGCCGAGGCCAAGGGCATCCCTCTGGCACACGAGATGAGCCGCCAGAGCGGCAAGCCCTACGTCTGCGCACGCAAGGGCGAAAAGCTGTATATGACCGACCCCGTGGTGGTGGAGGATCAGTCCATTACTACCGCAGGCAAGCAGAAGCTGGTCATCGACCGCAAGGAGCTGGACAAGATGAGCGGCAAGCGCGTTCTGGTGGTGGACGATGTCATTTCCACTGGCGGTTCGCTCAAGGCTCTGGACGCGCTGGCTGAGCAGACCCAGTGCACCATTGTGGGCCAGGCCGCTGTTCTGGCCGAGGGCGATGCAGCTGAGCGCAAGGATATCATCTTCCTGGAGCCGCTGCCCCTGTTCTTCCACTAAGCTGCAATGCGACGCCCGCTCTGCGTTTTCTGTGCTGGAATGCTGGGTGTGGAGTTAGTGTGCGTTTTTTTGCCGCAAACGGAACTTTTTGTGCCGTTTGCGGCATTTTTTGTTGCCGTTTGTCTGGTGTTGTGCATCTTTGATGCTGCCCGCAAAGCAGCGCTCTGCATCCTGCTGGGTGCTGCTGTGGGTATGGCATCGGTGCTGCACACGGCAAACCGGCTGGAGCGCATCCGGGTGCAATATGCAGGCCGTCCGCTGATGCTGACCGCAGAGGTGGAAAGCACGGCGGATTCCTACGATCCCGATATCGTGGATGCTGTTTTGCATGTAGAGAAAGTGAACGGCAGCGCGGCATCCTTCCGGGTGGAGTGCAGTGCTTTGCCGGAGTGCAAAGCCGGGGAAAGGGTGCAGGGAAGATTTATACTGTCGGACCCGGCATCCGGAAGCCGGGTCGGCCTGTATGCGGACGGCATCGCTCTGCAGGCGGAAATGGACGAGGACGGGCCGGAGCTTACAGTTCTGGGCGAAAGCGGCAGCTTCCGCGCCCGCACCCACCGCCTGCAGCAAAGGCTCAGTGCGTCGCTGCGCCGCCGTATGGACGGCAAGACCGGCGGTGTGCTGGCTGCCATGACTACCGGCGACCGGAGTTATCTGTCTTCGGCCATGCGCAGCGCCTACCGGGGCGCGGGTCTTGCCCATGTGCTGGTGGTAAGCGGAATGCATGTGTCCATTTTGTGCGGTGATATCCTCAGCACACTCCTGCCCTACGAGTGGGAGCAGAGCTACCGCAGGCGCAGACGCCGGGCGGTATTCCGAAGTCTGCTGGCCTTTTTGCTGATGGGCGTGACAGGCTTCACACCCTCGGTATGCCGCGCCGCAGTGGCGGTCTGGGTCGGTGCACTGGGTGTGTGGCTGTACGGCCCGCCGGATACCCTTACCTCTCTGGCGGTGGCAGGTATCGTTATGACCGCAGGCAACAGCTATGCAGTGTGCGATATCGGCTTTGAACTTTCGTTTGCGGCGGTGGTGGGCACGGTGGCAGGCGGTGTGTGCATCCGCCGCGCCCGGGATGCGTGGTACCGCCAGTTCTGGAAAAACGCGAAAAATCCGGTGAAGCGCCTAGGGTATTTCAAACTGCCGGAACGTCTTTGGGGCCTTGCGGAAAGCATTTGTATCTCGTTTTGTGCTTCGGTGGCCACATTCCCGGTGTTGGTGCTGCGCGGGCTGAGTGTGAGCATTTATGCGGTGGCATCCAGTGTGGCGGTGCTGTGGCTCATCCAGCCCATGATGCTGCTGGGCCTTGGCACGGCCTTTGCCGGCCTGGCACCCGCTCTTGCTCCGCTGTATGGGGTGCTATCCGCAGCGTCTGCGGCGTTGACCGGCCTGCTCGACCGCTGGGCCGTCTGGATCTCTGCAAAACCGGGCGCGGGCATCTACTTCGATACGGCCTATGCAGCCATCGTGTGTCTGGTGCTGATCCTGTTGTGCTGGCTGGCGTTCCACTGGCGGGTACGGCTGCGGGTGGCAGGGCCATGCATCCTGCTGGCGGCAGCTGTTTCCATCGGGCTGGGCAATGCTCTCAGCCGGGATGTGGTGCACATCGACCTTGTAGGCAGCGCCAACGCGCCGGCAGTGGTCGTCACCCAGAACGATACCGCCGTGGTGCTGTTCCGGGGCGGAGCTTCTGCCCAGAACGCAGTGGAAAACCAGCTTGCCCGGCGGGGCGTGCAGACTGTGGAGCTTGTGGCAGACCTGCGCACAAACCCTAAAACGGCCTGTACACTGGAAGCAGAGCGGACACTTCCGGCAGCAGAAATGGCGGTGAACACAGCACAAAAGCTGCGGTGCACACCGGCTCTGGTGGAAATGCTGCGCACCCGGAATGGCTGTTTTGTGCGGCTGACTGTGGGCAACCGGCAGTTTGCCGTGGTCAATGGAACTGTAGAACTGGCAAAACAGGTCACAGTGCAGTGGCTGATGGCCTCCCCTGCAAAGCCGGATGCTGTGCAGTATAAAAATGTTCTGGCCCTGCGCAGCTATGACTGGATGGACAACAGAAAAGAACTGGCGGCATCCATCAGCCTGCGGCGGCACGGCGGGCTGAAAACGGAGTGATGCTTTGCAATCCGGGCAGAGTGTGGTACAATAGAACAACACCATAAGAGAAGGGAGGTGCCTGCATGGCGACCGAGACAAAACTCCGGCAGTTGGCGGACAAGGGGTGTCCGGTTTACTATTTTTATTCCAGTGAGCGGTATCTGGTGCGGCAGGCGGTCACAGCCATCACCCGCATCCTGACCGCAGACAGCGACGAGGATGCCACAGTTCTGGATGGAGCTGCGCCGGAGATCGAACAGCTCATCATGGCGGCGGGCACCATCTCATTTTTTGGTACCCGGCGTGTGGTGGTGCTGCCGGAGATCGACCCTGCAGCTTACAGTGACAAGGATCTGGAAGAGTTGAACAGCACCCTTTCCAGTCTGGAAAATGCTGTGGTGGTGCTGGGCAGCGTGTTTGAATTGGAGCGCAGCAAGCTCAAAACAGGCAAGCGCGCACAAAAGCTGATCGCGCAGTGCAAGGCGCTTGGCTACACCGAAGAATTGGCTAAGCCCAAGCCCTTTGAACTGAAAATGATGATGATCGACCGCGCAAAGGAGCAGAAAACCACCCTGCCGGACGGCGCAGCGGCGGCGCTGCTGGAGCGCTGCGGCGAGGATCCGTTCCTTTTGGAAAATGAGGTGGACAAACTCTGTGCATTGTCCGGGTATCAGACGGTCACGGCAGCGATGGTGGCGGAAATGGGCACGGTCAGTCTGGAAGCAGACGTGTTCGAGATGATCCGCATGATCACGGCCAAAAACGCCACAGGTGCCTGCAAAAAGCTGCAGACTTTGCTGCGCCTGCAGCAGGAGCCCATTGCCATTACAGCGGCCATGATCGGCAGCTATGTGGATCTGTACCGGGTCAAGCTGGGGGCAGCAAAACGGAAAAATTACAGCACGGTATTCAAGGATTTTGGCTATAAGGGCAGTGATTACCGGCTCAAGCGGTCGGCCGAAACAGCCTCGCATTACACGCTGGGCCAGATTGAAAACTGTATGCAGGTGCTGCTGGAACTGGACCAGAGCCTGAAAAGCCAGCCTACCGATGACCAGATCCTGCTGGAAACAGCGCTGTGCCGGTTGGCAATGGCGGGGAGCGGACGATGAAGGAAAACGAAATGATCCATACAGGCCGGGTGCTCATTGTGGAGGGCAAGTACGATGCGGCCCGGCTCTCCCATCTGACCGATGCCATGATCCTGCTGACGGATGGCTTTGGCATTTACAGCGACAAAAAGCGCCAGCAGCTGTTCAAAGCGCTGGCGCAGAAAAACGGCCTGATCCTGCTCACGGATTCGGACGCAGCAGGCTTCCGCATCCGCACCTACATCACCAATCTGGTGGGAGAAAAGAATGTGGTTCAGGCTTACGTGCCCGCGATCCACGGCAAGGAAAAGCGCAAGGAACAGCCCGGCAAGGAGGGCCTGCTGGGGGTCGAGGGCGTGGACGATGCCATTGTTCTACAGGCGCTGCGGGATGCCCTTGGCGCTGAGGCGGGTGCCGCAGCGGCCCGCCCGGAAGGACGGCAGATCACCTATACCGACCTCTACGAGTGGGGGCTTTCCGGCAGGCCGGGCAGCGCCGAGCGCAAGGCAAAGCTTCTGAACGCGCTGGGCCTGCCGCCGCGTCTTTCCAAAAAGGAGCTGGTGGAAGCGCTGAATCGACTGTATACTTTTGAACAATTGGACGAATTGCAGTTGAAAATTCTGGATGGCTGACTGCATGGCGCAGGGGTGAGCACACCGTTCACCTCTGCGCTGTTTTTGTGCTCGGAACATCCCACCGCTGGCGCAGAAGTTCCAGCGCATGAGTTTCCAGACGGGAAACATAGCTGCGGCTGATGTCCAGCAGTTTTGCAGTTTCCAGCTGGGTCAGCGGCGGCTGGCCGGAAAGACCATACCGCAGCAGAATGATCTGTCGCTCCCTGGCGGGCAGGCCGTCCAGCAGCTGCCGCATCCGGCGGATATCGTCCTGCGTTTCGCAGGTGTCCTCCATGCAGAAGCTGTCCTGCAGCACATCGGCCAACGTCAGCGCAGAGTCACCATCTGATTCCAGCGCTTCCTGCAGCGAGACGGTCCCGCCGGTTTTGCGGTTCCGGCGGAACTGCATCCGGATCTCATTTTCAATGCACCGGCTGGCGTAGGTGGAAAAGCGTGCCCGACGGTCAGAGTCGAAAGTATCCACTGCTTTCATCAGGCCGATGGTGCCGATGGAAATAAGGTCGTCCTGATCGCCGGGCAGGGCGTAGTATTTTTTTACGATGTGTGCCACCAGACGCAGATTGTGCCGGATCAGTTTTTCCCGTGCGGCAGGGTCACCGGCACGCAGTGCGGAAAAGGCTTCGGTTTCTTCCCGGGCAGAGAGGGGCCGCGGAAAGCTGCCGCTTTCCAGATGAAGCGCCAGAACCAGAAACTTTGTGGCAAAAAATTGCAGAAGAGATAAAAACATGCCGACCCCTCCCCATAGTATCATAAACGGTTACTGTAATTTATGAAGGAGGGCTTGCCTTTTTTCCGGACTCCGGGGCGAACAGTTCTGCCTCATTGTCCACAAAATACTGATAGGCGTCCTTGTCTGCAATCAGGTAGACAGGATTCTGCAAAATCGACTTGATGGAAAACCGGGTGAAAGAACGCCCGTTTTTGTTTTGATGCCCAGCCGTCCCAGTTCTTCAATCAGGCTGGAAAAGTCGCTAATGTTGCGGCTGATGCGGTCCAGACGGTAGACCACAATGGCCTTGAATTTCCGTTCCTTGGCCGCAGTCATCATCTTTTTGAAATCCGGGCGGTTCAGGTTGCCGCCGGAAAAGCCCTCGTCCTCAAAGACAACGGCATGTTCCGCGGCAGCATCGCCGTAGTGAGTGCGGATATATTCGCGGCAGAGGTCGATCTGATTTCCGATACTTTCGCCCTTGCCGGTATAGCGGGACTTGCGGGAATAGATGGCAATGGTGTCAGCAGTTTTGGCCATGAGATACTCCTTTCCTGTTGTCCGGTGGCCGTAGATGCGGCTATTGTAACGCCAACCGCATAGGGCCTTTGGTTCGGCCTACTTTTTGGAGCTGGGCCTCTCGTGCCAGCAGCTCGAACAGAATATCCCGGCCCTCTTCACCGACACCGCGTGCGGCCATGTGCTGTGGGCGAAAGGCTTCGTACAGGACGAGAACGGCTGGGTGGAGCTGAACGCCACCGCCGACGGCCTGACGGCAAACGCTATCCCCAAGGGGCAGGAAGTGCTCATCGTGATCGGGGAGGGGCTGGAAAAAGAACGGATTGAGGTGAGATTAAAGGAATAAGGCGGATCCCCCGTATATCGTTGTATCTTTCCATAAATAGTTTGTCTCCCGCCCAAAGTAGGCGTATAATAGGGGAAAAGAAACGCTAAAGGAGAATCCCCTATGAACGGCACCGCATTGCGCAAACCGACTGCCCGGCGGGTGATGGGCATGGTGGCGGGCATCGTCATCATCGCCCTTGGCATTGCGCTTTTCAAGCAGTCCCACCTCGGCAACGACTCCATCAGCGCCCTGAACATGCGGCTGGCGGAGCTGCTCGGCATCTCGCTGGGCACCCAGAACCTGTGCACGAACATCCTGTTTTTCCTGCTGGAATTCTGGTTCGGGCGCAAGTACATCGGCCTTGGCACCTTCGTCAACGGCATCTGCATCGGGTACATCGTCACGGCGTTCTATGACCCCATTCACGCCCACTTCGGCGACGCGCCGTCGCTGGCGGTGCAGTTGGCGTGGGTCATCGCGGCGGTGCTGGTCACGGCGCTGGGCGCTTCGCTCTACCAGACCGCCGACCTCGGCATCGCGCCCTACGATTACCTTTCCCTCGGTCTGCGGGACTACACACCCTGCCCGTACTTCGGGTGCCGCATCTTCACCGATGCGCTCAGCGCCCTGCTGTGCTGGCTGCTGGGTGGCCTTGTGGGCCTTGGCACCTTGATCTGTGCGTTCTGCCTTGGGCCCTTCATCCAGTTCTTCGATCGGACGTTCTCCCAGAAGGTGCTGCAATACAAACCGAACAATTGAGAAACCCCGCGGCGTCAAATCATACGCTGCGGGGGTCTTTTTTATTGCTGCCGTTAAGCAGAAAATGAAAATGAAGGAGATTTATCTTTCAAAACCGCCTGTGGACTACTGCGGCGATGGGGAGCCATAACAAACCCATCAGACAGGCTTTGGAAGAAGTAAATAGGGATGTGAGAAATGCACTGTCACAGGTTGATGCCGATTCCAAGGATCACGAATAGGATCGCCAGACAGATGCAGCTTAACATTTATCTGGAGATGGCCCAAGGATAAAATGGTAGCATGAAATCAAAGAAAAACAGGAGGGCTTACACATGGTTTTACTGATTGTGGATACACAAAAAGGTATCGTGGATGAACGCCTGTACGCGTTTGAAACGTTTGTCAGCAACATCAAGGAGCTGATCCGGACTGCCCGCGAACAGGGAATCGAGGTCGTCTATGTCCAGCATGACGATGGACCCGGCACTGGCTTTTCCATCGGGGACGATGAATTTGAGGTCTATTCCGAATTTGCACCGCTGCCGACTGAAAGACGGTTCGTCAAAACCGTATGCAGTGCGTTCAAAAAAGAGAGCGGCCTGCTGGAATATCTGACGAAAAAGGACGAAAAAGACGTGATGGTCTGCGGCATCATGACCGACTTCTGCATCAATGCAACGGTGGAGGCGGGCTTTGAGCATGGCCTGCACATGATCGTTCCTGCCTATGCAAATTCCACGCAGGACAACGAGTATATGACAGGGGAGCAGAGCTACCACTATTACAATGAATTCCTCTGGCCGGACCGCTATGCCGATTGTGTGCCCATGGACAAGGCGCTGGAGCTGCTCAAAAAGTGAGGTGTTTACAATGATTTCTGAAAAAGTAAAAAATCAGATTCAAGTGGTGCAGGGGGATATTACTAAGCTGGACTGTGACTGCATCGTGAATGCGGCCAATCGCAGTCTGCTGGGTGGCGGCGGTGTGGATGGTGCCATCCACCGGGCAGCAGGGCCGGAATTGTTGGCGGAGTGCCGCACGCTGCACGGCTGCCGCACCGGAGAAGCAAAAATCACTAAGGGCTACCGGTTGAAAGCAAAGTATATCATTCATACGGTAGGGCCGATTTATTCCGGCACAGCAGAGGATGCTGCGCAGCTGGCGGACTGCTACCGCAATTCGCTGGACCTTGCCAAAGAGCATGACGTCCACAGCATTGCGTTCCCGGCAATTTCGACCGGCGTGTATGGATACCCGCTGGAAGATGCCACGGAGATTGCAGTCAAAACAGTGGCACAGTGGCTGGAAGATCACGCGGATTACGCCATGCAGGTGATTTTCTGCTGCTTCGATGCCCGGACGGAGCGGGTGTATCAGGTAAGAACTCTGCAACAGTGAAAGCGGCAGGATGGTCGTGGAACTGTATCTTGGTAAACAGGATGGGCATGGCTCCCGAATCCTGTACTGAAAATGGAGTAAAGATTGAAATACAGAGAAATCGCAGACGGCATTTTTGTTGACCGTCCCAACCGCTTTATTGCCCATGTGGAAGTGAATGGAGCAGTGGAAACCGTCCATGTCAAGAACACCGGGCGGTGCAGGGAACTGCTGTTGCCCGGTACTGCGGTGCGGCTGGAAGTGTCGGACAACCCGAAACGCAAAACAAAATACGACCTTGTGGCGGTACACAAGCAGGGCCTCGGCTGGGTCAATATGGACAGTCAGGCACCCAATAAGGTGGTAGGGGAGTGGCTTGCAAAACAGGGCTACGACTATATCAAGCCGGAATTCACCTATGGGAAGTCCCGCATCGACTTTTATATGGAAAAGGGCGAGCAAAAGTATCTGATGGAAGTCAAAGGCTGCACACTGGAAGTGGACGGTATCGGCTATTTCCCGGATGCACCTACCGAGCGCGGTGTGAAGCACCTGCACGAGCTGGCACAGGCACAACGGAAGGGATATCAATGCGCAGTGGCTTTCGTGATTCAGATGGAAGGCATCACCGAGGTGCGGCCAAATGTCAGCACACAGCCGGAGTTTGGTACGGCACTGGCCGAAGCAAAGGCCGCAGGTGTGCGGGTGCTGTTTCTGCTCTGCCGTGTGGGGCGTGACAGCTTGGAAATCGTGGAGCAGAGGGAAGGCTGAAAAATTTTTCAGAAAACCTCTTGACCCTGACGCAGCGTCATAGCGTATACTGTGGCTGTCGCAAGGGAGGACAGCAAGATGATGACAGTGAACGAAGTGAGCAAGCAGACCGGAGTGAGCATCCGGACCCTGCAATATTACGATAAAATCGGTCTGCTGCGCGCGGCGGGCCGTACCGAAGCAGGCTATCGGCTGTATGACGATGCCGCGCTGGAACGTTTGCAGCAGATCTTATTGTTCCGGGAACTGGAATTTCCGCTGAAGGACATCCAGAAAATCGTGGAGAATCCTGCTTTTGACCGGCAGAAAGCACTGGAACAGCAGATCACACTTCTGACATTGAAAAAGCAGCATCTTGAAGATCTGATCGGCATTGCGCAGAAAATTCGATCCACAGGAGGAATGGTTATGGACTTTACCGCATTTGATACGCAGAAGATCAAGAAGTATACCGAGCAGGCCAAAAGGAATGGGGCGAAACGCCGGAATACAAAGAGTTTGAGGAAAAAACTGCCCATAAGACCGAGAAAGAGGTCAAGGACATGAGCAGTCAACTGATGGACATCGTGGCGGCATTCGGCGGGATGCAGAGCAAAGACCCGGCGGACTCTGAAGTGCAGGCACAGGTGAAGAAGCTGCAGGAGTTTATCACAGAGCACTACTATAACTGTTCCAAGGCGATCCTGAATCAGCTGGGGCAGATGTATGGGGCAGGCGGAGCATTTACGGAAAACATCAATGCTGCCGGCGGTGCCGGTGCCGCAGAATTTGCGCAGAAAGCCATTGAGATTTATTGCAAGTGAGCCCCAAAACGCTTTGCGTGATTCAGTTACAGAAATCATAAATAGGAAATGTTATCATATAGATACAAGAAACACACTGATAACATTCCAATGGAGGATTTCGATATGAAGGCAAAGTTTTACATCTGCAATCACTGCGGCAACCTCGTCACTACCATCCATAACGCAGGCGTTCCGCTGGTCTGCTGCGGGGAGAAAATGAAAGAGCTGGTTCCCAATACGGTGGAAGCCAGCGGCGAGAAGCATCTGCCGGTGGCAGAGCTTTCCGGCAGTCGTCTCACGGTCACAGTGGGCGCGGTGGAGCACCCCATGGCGGATGTTCACTATATTCAGTGGATTTTTGTGGAGACTGAGAACAGCGGGCAGATCCGCTATCTGAATCCGGGGCAGGCTCCCAACGTAGGGTTTGAATTGGGAAGTGAAAAGCCGGTGGCTGTTTACGCATACTGCAACCTGCATGGCCTTTGGATGACGAAACTCTGATACAATCAATGCAAACAGGGAGTGATTTGATGTCACTCCCTGTTTTTTGATGAGAATTTAATGTTGGCTGAAGCGTCTTTTCTTTTGACGGTTACAATGAAGCAGCAGACCAGAGTGGTATCTGTAAGAATAGGAGACTTGCAACGAAACTTAAAACTAACTTGCAACAAACTTGCAATCTACGGATAAGCTGCGTGTAAGAGCTTTATACGGTTCTTTTGGCTCGGAACTGTGTGTAAACGGGATAGATAAAATGAGCGGACACACTATATGTGTTTGTTAAATACCATTGGCGTTTGATTTTTTGCGTGGAATCGTGAAAATAAGACCTGTGAAAAACGTAGAAAATTTGATATGTTTGCGCTGCAAACTAAGACATATTGATGCTTTTGAAACGAGTTTATAGTGAAATATGTGTAATTCGAGTGCAGATATTCATTCTTGTGAGTTTGTTGTGTGAATTTGTCACGTTCTGCCGCAAAAAGGACTTGACGGAAAAAATACTCTGTGGTAATTTATGAGCAAATTCGCTTTTGTGAAATAAAGTCGAATTTGAATCCGCGATTTGCGGAAAAAGCAAGGAATTACGCAGGAACAGCTGAGTATAATGCTGAACATTAGTGCGAACCATCTTGCAAAAGTTGAAACGGGAAGCCGCTGCTGCTCGATTGAGTTGCTGCAGGATCTTTCGTCCTGCCTGAATGTCAGAACGGACTATCTGCTGAACGGAGATGCACCGCATAACAACCATCTGAGGGAAAGACTGACGTTTCCTGCACAGGAATTAGAAAAGATTACGGCGGACCTCCCGGTATGGGGATAGGAAAAAGCAGAATCCTCTTTTTCAATGCCCAAAAGCGTGGTAGAATAGGGAAAAGATTCAGTATCTGAAAAACGGAGCGCGCAACAATGAAGATTCTGGTCAGCGCCTGCCTGCTGGGCGAAAACTGCAAATACAGCGGCGGAAACAATTACAATCAGGCGGTCTGTGATTTTGCGCGGGGGCATCAGGTGGTTCCGGTCTGCCCGGAGGTGCTGGGCGGCCTGCCCACACCGCGGTGCCCGGCGGAAATCGTGCAGGGTGTTGTCACGAACAAAGAGGGCATCAATGTGGACCGGGAGTTCCGAGCGGGCGCAGCCAAGGCCCTTGCCATCGCAAAAGAAAATAGGGTGGAGCTTGCCATCCTGCAATCCCGCAGTCCCAGCTGCGGCGTGAAGGAAATCTACGACGGAACGTTTTCCGGGACAAAGATTCCCGGACAGGGCGTTTTTGCGAAAATGCTGATGGACGAAGGCGTCCGTGTTCTGGATGCCGGGGAATTGCCTAAAATTATCTTGAAAAATGAGGACGGAAAATGTCAATCAAACTGATTTGCAGCGATATTGACGGTACGCTGCTGCAATACGGCAAAAAGGAACTGGAAGACGAGATCTTTGAGCAGATACGGGAGCTGCATCGGCGCGGCATTTTGTTCTGCCCGGCATCCGGCCGGCAGTATACCAGCCTGCGCAAGCTCTTTGCACCGGTGGCAGACTGCTGTGTGTTTCTTTGTGAGAACGGCGGCGTGATCTATAAAGACGAACAGTGCATCGCCAAGAACCCGATGCCGCGTGCATTGGCCGAAGAAATCGCCAACGACCTGTGGACCCGCAGCGACGGGCAGGGCGAAGTGATGCTTTCCGGCCAGAATACTGCATACCTGATGGAGCGGGGTCTGGGAATGCTCAAGCGTATTCAGTTCATCGGGAACAACTATCAAATCATCCATGACCCTTCCGAGGTGCCGGAGGAGATCACAAAAGTATCGGTGTATCTGCACGAAGGCGTAGAATCTTACACGGAACGGTTTGTCCCACGATGGAAAGAGGCGAACTGCGCTGTGGCAGGGCCGTACTGGATCGACACCACCTTTGCCAACAAGGGCATCGGTGTGCGCAGCATCTGCAAGACTCTGGACATCGCCCTTGCCGATGTGATGGCTTTTGGCGACAATTATAACGATGTGTCGATGCTGGACATTGTGGGTGTGCCCTACATTATGGATGGTGCCGCCGCACCGCTGCGGGAAAAGTACCCGAACCATACACCCCGCCCAGAGGATGTGCTGCGGGAGTTCTTGAAGCAGAACTGAATTTTGCACGCATGTGTGCAAAATTCAAAATGATACGGTATAAGGAAATATTTTGACATGACGAAAGTGCTTTTCATCTGCCATGGCAACATTTGCCGCAGCCCGATGGCCGAATTTGTAATGAAAGACTTGGTGGCCAAAGCCGGGCTTTCTGATAAATTTGAAATCGCATCCGCGGCCACCAGCACCGAGGAGATCGGCAACCCGGTCTATCCGCCCGCCCGGCGGAAACTGGCCGAGCACGGCATCTCCTGCGAGGGTAAAACCGCCCGGCAGATGACCCGGAGGGATTACGAAACCTACGATTATCTGATTGCCATGGATCACAACAACCTGCGCAATATGGCGCGCTTTGTGGGCGGCGACCCGGAGCATAAAGTGTCTCTGCTGATGGATCATACCCGCCGCCCCGGCGATGTGGCCGACCCATGGTATACCGGGGACTTTGAAGCTACCTGGCAGGACGTGCTGGAGGGCTGCACAGCTTTGCTGGAAGAACTGCGCTGACAGGAGAATTTTATGACAGAGCGTTATTGTGAAGGTGAACGGTTTGCTGACCTGTCGTTCACCGAGGAGACTTTTGAGGACTGCGACTTTACCGACTGCGTGTTTGTGGATTGCTCCTTTACCAAATGCGAACTGGATCATACCACGCTGAATGAGTGCAAATTCGTGCGGTGTGAGATCACAGGTCTGCGCAGTACCCATTCCTCGGTGCAGTCGCTGGATTTTGAGGACTGCCGTTTGCAGGAAATCGAGTGGGCACCGCTGATGTCCAACGGTGCC
This sequence comes from Faecalibacterium sp. BIOML-A4, assembly GCF_009679665.1. Taxonomy (NCBI): domain Bacteria; kingdom Bacillati; phylum Bacillota; class Clostridia; order Eubacteriales; family Oscillospiraceae; genus Faecalibacterium; species Faecalibacterium sp. BIOML-A4. The sequence continues at coordinate 29,634 of NZ_WKZG01000007.1, forward strand.
TTCCCAGACCCCATTCACACGCTGAAAGAGTGCAGTCTGAAATATAACACCTTCACCGAAATGAACTTTAACCGCTTCGACTTTTCGGACGGCAACGAAATTGTCGGCTCCATGTTTGCCAAATGCGAGATGCAGCTGGCGAATTTCAAGGGTGTAGAACTTCACGAAACGGAGTTCTACCAGTGTGATCTGCGCAAGGCGGATTTCCGGGATGCCGCCGGTTATAAGGTGGACATTCTGGGCAGCCGCCTGAAGGATGCGAAATTTTCCCTGCCGGAAGCGGTGAATCTGCTGGCAGATTTGAAGATCAAGCTGTCGTAAGAAGGAGAAAAAATGCGTCAACTCATCATTGCACGAAAAGATCTGCAGATGTCTCCCGGTAAGCTGGCGGCGCAGTGCTGCCACGCTTCGCTGGCATTCCTCACCGACCCCATCGGCATGGGACAGGGCGTGGAACCCATTGAGAAAGACGGAGAAATTACCGGCTATCGGGCAGAAATCATGTTGGAGAAAGCAACCTATGAAGAATGGTTCGATGGCTCTTTTACCAAAACTATCTGCGGGGCAAAGAACCGCAATCAACTGCTGAAAGCAAAGACAATTGCCGAGGAATTGGGCCTTGTGGAAAACAAAGACTTCTTCCTTATCCGGGATGCCTGCCACACCGAGCTGGAGCCGGAAGAATTTGATGAAAACGGAGAAGGCATGACCCTGACCTGCATCGGTTTCCGCCCGCTGCCGGATGAAATTGCACATCAGATCAGCCATAAGTTCCATTTGTATTGAGTGCTGGTTCGCGGAATAATAAAAATAGTCCCGGCCATTCTCCTGTGACATACAGGAAAATGGTCGGGATATTTTGCTTTTTATTGAAGATTCATCCCCGCCGCCAGTGCATCCTCGGCGGCGGGGTCTGTGTGGTAGTAGTCGCTGACGTAAACGCCGAACGCAACGCAGACGGCCAGCAAAACAGCCAGCAGGCAGAGAAAAGCTCTGCGGAAAAACGATTTTTTCTTCTGGTTCTTCATAGAACTTCTTTATTTTATAAGCATTTTCCACAGTCACTGCAGCCGTTGCAGATCAACTTGCTGCCGCAGGTCTCGCAGTTTGCGCGGAAATGAGGCACATAGAGATCTTCCTGCGAGATGGGATAGCCCCAGTCGTCCACGAGGTCAAAACGGATGGGCTTGCCCTGAAAGTTCATACCGGATTTATAAGCCATCCGGCTTTGCAGCTGCTTGCTGGGCAGGTGGTAGCGTTTACCGTCTTTGATGAACACAGTGCCAGTCTCGATAAAGCAGAAGGTCACGTTGGCATCCACGCATTCCTGCCGGAGAGACTTGACCCAATCAAAATTGCAGGGGCGGGCACCATCGTAGTTTTCGCCGCCGCAGATGACCTGCTCGATCTGCCCGGCGGTAAGGTACTGCCGGATGCTTACTGGTCCGATGAAGGGCGCGCACATAATGCCCTTGTGCTTGAAGGGCAGGTCAAACAGGATGGGAATGCGCTCATCGGCGCGGCGCTGATTTTCACAGGTGACGTTGAAAAAGATGTTGTCCCAACCGCTGCCCCAGTCCGGCGGCAGGCACTCCCGTACCCGCTGCGGCCGTTTGGTGAGCAGAAAAAACACCACATCGCTGCGTTGGCGCATGATGTCCCACGCCTCAGCCCGCCACGGGTCGGCTTCTTCCAAGAAAAAATCCGAGGTCATGCAGACCCGGATCTGCTCACCACTCTGGATTTTGTAGTGTCCGGTGCGGTCTTTCTGGAGCGGATAGGAAAAGCCGCTTTTCGTTTTGTAGATCTCGGCTCCGTTCTGGTCCCGCATCCGGTCGAGAAAATACATGTAACAGTTCTGGCAGCCCTCGCTGCACTTGACGCAGCCGTGCCATGGATTCCAGATGTCGTGCAGGAAGCTCACCTTCTTTCTATGGCAAAAGTGACCGCTGAAATCACCCACAACCACCCGGAGGGCATCAAGGGCGCACAGGCCACGGCGGCAGCAATTTTTCTGGCTCGTACCGGCCACAGCAAGCCGGAGATCAAGCGGTATGTGGAGCAGACCTTCGGTTATGACCTGAACCGTACCTGCGATGAAATTCGGCCGACCTATCATCATGTGGAGACCTGTCAGGAAACTGTGCCGGAAGCAATCATTGCTTTTCTGGAAAGCGTCAGTTTTGAGGATGCACTTCGCAATGCGGTCTCTCTGGGCGGCGACAGCGACACCCTTGCCTGCATCACCGGCGGCATTGCCGAAGCTTTTTACGGGATGCCGCAGGAACTGCGGGACGAGACTTTGAAACGTCTGCCGGAGGATATCCGGGAAGGATATGAGCTGTTGCGCTTCATGATTGCCAAGATGATATAAAATGCGATGATGCGACTGAATTTCGAAAAGATTGCATAGGATTTTATAAAAGTATTATTCTTTTATGAATTTTAGCACTCTTCTATTGACACTGCTAATGAACGGTGCTATAACAGTGGCGTGCTCAGGAGGAAGGGCAAAAGGAGAGCCGCAAGACTCCCCGGAAAGCTCTTCCGAGTGGACGCTTCAGATTTTTTGCCCCGACCCGAACGCCGGGATTGGAGGAATGATTTATGCTTATGCCGACTGTTTTCCATGAAAACCTGTTCGATGATTTCTTCGATCCGTTCTGGAATGACGCTGCACTGGAACGTATGATGAACCGTGAGGCTCGTGATACCTTTGGTAAGCGCGGTGCAAACATGATGAAGACCGATGTCAAACAGACGGACAACGGCTACGAAGTAGCTGTTGACCTGCCGGGCTGCAAGAAGGAAGACGTCCAGATGAAACTGGACGACGGCTACCTGACCATTCAGGCAGTGCGCAGCCACAGCAACGACGAAAAGGATAAGAAGGGCCGCTATCTGCGGCGCGAATCCTTCTCCGGCACCTGCGCGCGCAGTTTCTACGTGGGCGATGTGAAGAAGGAAGACATCCACGCAAAGTTCGAGGATGGCGTCCTGCACATCGAGCTGCCCAGCTCTAAGCAGACGAAGGCTTTGCCTGAGAACCCGAATCTGATTGCAATCGAGTAAAACGCCGGTCGTGTGCGCCAAAGCACAACGCACATAAGATGCCCCCGGAGAGCCGCAACAAGCCCTCCGGGGGCATTTTTGTTTCGCTATCTTTTCCGCAAGGGAAAACCATGGTATACTGAGAACAGCAACTCAGAATTTATGGAGGTACCTCACTATGGAATACAAACGCTTTGGCGGTAAGCTCCTTGTCCGCATCGACAAAGATGAGGAGATCGGTGAAACAAATTTGATTTTAGGGGGACAAAGATGAGTGATGTAAAAGGAAAGACCGGCGCAGTCCTGAGGGAGACGGCAGTCCTGACCGGGGCGGTGGCGATCATTGCGGCGGGCGTTTTCTTTTTTCTGGTGCCGAGCCATACATCTGTCAGCAGCATTTCCGGCCTTGGCATCGTGCTGTCCAATTTTGTGCCGCTGCCCTTGTCGGTCATTACGATGATCCTGAACGTCGTGCTTCTCATCATCGGGTTCTTTACCTGCGGCAGAGAATTTGGCGCAAAGACCGTATACACCAGTGTGCTGCTGCCGGTGTTTCTGGGGCTGTTTGAAAAGCTGTTCCCGGAGTTCAGCTCGATGACCGGCAGTCAGGAGCTGGACGTGCTGTGCTATATTCTGGTGGTTAGCATCGGGCTGAGTATTTTGTTCAACCGCAATGCATCCTCCGGCGGGCTGGATATCGTGGCAAAGATCATGAACAAGTACCTGCACATGGAATTGGGAAAAGCCATGTCTCTGTCGGGAATGTGTGTGGCGCTTTCCGCGGCCCTGGTCTACGATAAAAAGACTGTGGTGCTGAGTATCCTCGGTACTTACTTCAACGGCATCGTGCTGGACCATTTCATCTTTGATAACAGCATCAAACGCCGCGTCTGCATCATCACCGAAAAAGAGGAGGCGCTGCGTCAGTTCATCCTCCATGACCTGCACAGCGGTGCGACCATGTACGAGGCCATCGGTGCATACAATCTGGAAAAGCACAACGAGATCATTACCATCGTGGACAAGAGCGAATATCAGAAGTTGATGAACTTTATCAACCGGGAAGACCCCAAGGCTTTTGTTACCATTTACAATGTGTCCAGCATGCAGTATCAGCCCAAGATCTGATCGGCGGAGAGCTGCCGCAAAGGACGGGCCTTTTGCGGCTTGCTCTTTGCCATAGCTGCGTGGTATACTCAAGTCCGGAAAGATCAAAGCGCATGGAGGGAATAAGCATGCTGACCTATACCTATGTTTCAGAGGGAACGTTTGCCCTGATGGAAAAACCAAAGCCGGTGCTGCAGCACGAGCGGGACGCCATTGTAAAGGTGACCCTTGCCAGTATCTGCTCCAGCGATCTGCACATCAAGCACGGCAGCGTGCCCCGGGCGGTGCCCGGCATCACGGTAGGGCACGAGATGGTGGGCATCGTAGAAGAAGTGGGTAGTGCGGTGACCAATGTGAAACCCGGCGACCGGGTGACGGTGAACGTGGAAACCTTCTGCGGAGAGTGCTTTTTCTGCAAAAAAGGCTTCGTGAACAACTGCACCGATCAAAACGGCGGCTGGGCGCTGGGCTGCCGCATCGACGGCGGGCAGGCCGAGTATGTCCGGGTGCCCTTTGCGGATCAGGGACTGAACAAGATCCCGGACGGCGTTACCGATCGGCAGGCGCTACTGGTGGGCGATGTGCTGGCCACCGGCTTTTGGGCGGCACGCATCTCGGAAATCACCCCCGAGGATACCGTGCTGATCCTCGGTGCAGGGCCGACCGGCATCTGCACGCTGCTGTGCGTCATGCTGCACAGCCCCAAGCGCATCATCGTCTGTGAAAAGGACGCAAGCCGCCTGCAGTTCATCCGTCAGCACTACCCGCAGGTGCTCACGGTGCAGCCGGAGGACTGCGCCGCCTTTGTGCGCGCCAACAGCGACCACGGCGGGGCAGATGTGGTGCTGGAAGTGGCAGGGGCGGACACTACCTTCCGGCTGGCGTGGGAGTGCGCAAGACCCAACGCCATCGTGACCGTGGTGGCGCTGTACGATAAGGCACAGACCCTGCCGCTGCCGGAAATGTACGGCAAAAACCTCACCTTTAAGACCGGCGGCGTGGACGGCTGCGATTGTGAAGAAACGCTGCGTCTCATCGCAGAAGGCAAGATCGATACCGAACCGCTCATCACCCACACCTACCCCCTGTGCCGGATCGCAGAGGGCTACGAGCTGTTTGAAAAGAAACGGGACAGCGTGATCAAGGTGGCAGTGGAATGCTGACGGTCTGCGCCAAGGCACAACGCACATAAAGTGGCCCCGGAGAGCTGTAACAAGCCCTCCGGGGCCATTTTTGTTTCCCGACATCTTTTCCGCAGCGGCAAGGCGTGGTAGAATAATGGCAGAACCAATCCACAGGTGAGAAAATCGAACTTCAGAGAGAGGAGATGTTTCTATGCAGTCTGATGAGCTGAAACGCCGGATCTCGGCAGGCAGAGGAGATGCTTTGGCTGATCTGGTTTTGAAAAATGCCAGAATTGTCAATGTGTTTACCGATGAGATCGACAACGCTGATATTGCCATCAGCGGAAATTCGATCGTGGGCGTGGGTGCGTATCACGGCCGGAAAGAAGTTGATCTGCACGGCAAATATGTCTGCCCGGGCCTGATCGATGGGCATATCCACATCGAAAGCTCCATGCTCTGTGGTCCGGCTTTCGAGCAGGCAGTGCTGCCCCACGGTACCACTGCGGTGGTCACAGACCCACACGAGATCTCGAACGTTGCGGGGCTGGAAGGCTTGGATTTTATGCTGGAAACGACAAAAAATCTGACCCTTTCGGTTTATTTCATGCTGCCCTCCTGTGTGCCGGCCACGGATCTGGATGAATCCGGCGCGGTGCTGAACGCAGAACAGCTCCGGCCTTACTACGGCAATCCCCGCGTGCTGGGGCTTGCGGAACTGATGAACGCCTATGGAACGGTGCGCTGTGACCCGAAGATCCTGCAGAAGATCCGCGACTGCACCGAAGCGGGAAAGATCGTGGATGGCCATGCACCGCTCTTGAGCGATAAGGACCTGAATGCTTATATTGCGGCAGGCGTTCAGTCCGATCACGAGTGCTCCAACATCGAGGAAGCCATGGAAAAACTCCGGCGCGGACAATACATCATGATCCGGGAAGGAACGGCTGCCAAAAATATGGAGGCCCTGATGCCGCTGTTCCGGGAGCCCTATTGCAGCCGCTGTATGCTGGTGACGGATGATAAGCACCCCGGTGACCTGCTGGACAGCGGCCACATCGATTCCAACATCCGTAAAGCGATCCGGCTGGGCGCAGATCCAGCAGTGGCCGTCAAAATGGCAACGCTGGTCCCGGCACAGTATTTTGGGTTCAAGCAGCGCGGTGCCGTAGCACCGGGGTATGCTGCCGACCTCATTGTAGTATCGGATTTTGAATCCTTTACGGTCGAACAGGTTTACAAGAATGGCACGCTGGTGGCCGAGCACGGAAAAACGCTGAAACCCGCACCGCTTGACATCGACCGTGTGAGATTTTCCCACGTTATGGATTCCTTTGATCTGGATGAGATCACGCTGCAGGACCTGGAACTTCGGGAAAGCGGGGAGCAGGAGCGTGTCATCTGCCTGAACCGGGGCGAGCTGCTTACGGAGGAAAAAATCATCCCGTTCCAACGGCATCCGGGCAAAGCTCCCGGTGTGGACCCGGAACACAACATCGTAAAACTGGCCGTTTTTGAGCGGCATCATCACTCCGGCCATGTGGGCATTGGCTTTTTAGGAAACTTCAGCCTGAAATGCGGAGCCGTTGCATCGAGCATCGCACATGATTCCCATAACCTGATTGTGGCAGGGGACAACGATACCGATATGATGCTGGCCGGCAACACTGTGCGGAAAAACAAAGGCGGACTTGCGTTTGTGGCAGATGGACAGGTCGTGGCAGAACTTGCGCTTCCGGTGGCCGGATTGATGAGCACCGAAAGCGCAGAGAGCGTTGCGGCGAAAATGCAGGCGCTGAACGATGCCCTCAAGGCACATGGCGTGGCGGAAGACATCGGCATTTTTATGACCCTCGCCTTCGTCAGCCTTCCGGTCATTCCAAAACTCAGACTGAATACATACGGCATCATCGATGTAGCGCAGCAGAAAGTCGTTCCGGCTGTTTTTTAATACGCGACAACAAAAATACTGCCGGAGACCGACCCGAATGGTCCGTCTCCGGCAACAGAACAGTTCGTTCCTACTCATAGAAACGAGCCGCATCAAGAGAAAAATTGACGGAAATTCTTATTTGATAAATCGGAATTTAATGGAGGGATGTTTCTATGAAATCTTTTGTTTGCAGTTTGTGTCACAATGGCATACTTGGAGGAGGTCTGTACCTCGATAGTCAGTCGCTTACTTACAAGACAAACAAGCTTACAGTTGACAAAAAATACAGAAATTTAGTTTTGCCGATGCAGGAAATAAAAGAAATCTCTTGGAAGTGGATAGTCTTTCCAATTGCAACAGTTAATATGAAAAATGGAGAACTATATAAATTCATTATTTTCAATAAATCACGCTTTACAAAATGGTTTCAAGAGTATTCTCGATAAATACAAAGTGCCAAATTCGCGTTTATCAAGGTGAACATTTAAGTATTAAAAACGGGAGTGAAACAAATGATGACCATTGCACAGATCATGGAAAAGATGATCGCCTTTTCCGAAGGGAATATCCATGACATCACGCACCTGAGCTGCGTGTGGACCTATGCCAAAACCATTGGTGAGCTGGAGGGGCTGGACGCAGACACGCAGTTTATTCTGGAGGTGGCGGCCATCACCCACGATATCGCCTGCCCGCTCTGCCGCAAAAAATACGGCAACACCAATGGTAAATATCAGGAGCAGGAGGGTGCCCCGCTGGTGCGGGAGTTCTTGGCGGATACCGGCATGGCAGCAGAACAGATCGACCGTGTGGCCTATCTGGTAGGGCACCACCATAGCCCGGCGCAGATCGACGGCATTGACTATCAGATTCTGATTGAGGCAGATTATATCGTCAATGCGTCCGAAAGCGGGTACGACCAGCAGGCAATCCGAACCTTTATGGAACATACGATGAAGACGGCAGCAGGTATCCAGCTGACGAAAGCAGTGTTTGGAGTGTAAAAATGATTCAGAAGCATTGCTTTGAATGCGGTACGGCATTGATTGAAAAAGAACTGGAAGAAGAGGGCATTGTGCCTTATTGCCCGAAATGCCAGCAATACCGGTTCCAGATGTACAATGTGGCAGTCAGCATGATTGTTGTGGATGAGGAGACCGGGAAAATTCTGCTCATCCAGCAGTACGGTAAGTCCTCTTATATTCTGGTGGCTGGATATGTGAACCGCGGTGAGGCAGAAGAACACGCCGCGGTACGGGAAGTCCGGGAAGAAACCGGGTTGGAAGTAGAGCACCTCCGGTTCAACCGTACTAAGTTTTTTGAGCCGTCCAACACGCTGATGTGCAACTTTACGGCTTTCGTCAGAACCGCAAAGGCGCTGCATATCAACCACGAAGTGGACCGCTGCAAGTGGTTCACCCCGCAGGAAGCCAGAGAAAACATCCGTCCCAACAGCCTTGCAGCGGAATTTTTGAATGTGTATCTGGACGAAGTGGGGAATAAGCCGATGGAGATGTGATTCGTGGCTGTGCCACGGGAATTTTGACGGAAAGTATGGAAAAAAAGTTGGTTCGGCCTGTTTCGGTTGACTTTTTTATAAAGAATCGATATATTGATACTATATAGTATCAATAAGTATCAACTGCGAGGTGGACAGAATGGATGGGGCACAGTTTGCCAAAATGCTTTCAGATAAGCATTTGTTTGAACTCAATCGGATGGAATACAAGTACTCGACTGTCAGCGTCAAAGAATTTGCCGAATTGCTGCGGCAAAACTTTGCGCAGCCTCTGCCGTTGACTGATTTTTCTGGAAATAAGCTGTTTTACCTGCCGAACCTCGCGCAAATTTCAACAAATGGTATGAAGCAGTTGCTCTCTGTCCCTGTCAGTGGACAAAACTTCGGTTTGTCGGCGATGACCGAGGAAATTTATGCTACTTTTCAAATTGAAAGTATCCGCTCGACCCGCAGCAGTATCCGTTATATCCTCGATGGTTATGCCCCTCGTGATGAACAAGAAGCCCGCATCTATGGTATGAAGCGCGGACTGGAGTTTATCGCGAATCGTCAGAATAGGATCACCGAGGAGAATCTGCATCACCTATATCAGATCAGCACAGGGGATTATCTCCCGGATGAAGATCGATTACTGCCAAACCACTTTTATCGGCATGGTGAGGTTTTTATTGTGGGCGGTGAAGAACCCAGACCGGGACTTCCGGCAGAGCGGCTTCCCGGTGCCATGAAATGTCTTGTCGATTTTGCGAATGCCAATGACGGCATCAATGAGCTGCATAAGGCTGCCATTCTGCACTTTGCTTTTGCATACTACCACCCCTATTTTGACGGGAATGGACGCACTGCACGGCTATTTCACCTCTGGTATCTTGTTCAGCAGGGCTATCCTGCGGCACTGTTCACGCCGCTTTCCCGATACATCGCTGAAAACAAGGGCGCATATTACAAAGCCTACGAACGCGTGGAGAGAAATGCTCTGATTTCCGGCTATACGGATGTGACTCCCTTTCTGTTCTACTTCTGCAATGAGGTCTATAACCGCCTGCAGGTGGATGCAGTCCCGCCGAAAACTGATCTTGAGGTATATCAAACTGCTCTTGCGGAAGGAAAAATCACAGAAAAAGAACGGCTACTCTGGGAGTATGTTCTGTCTGCTTATGGTGCAGAGGAGTTTACCACAAAGCAGCTGGAAAAGGATTTCCGAAACGCTGCGTATGCAACCATTCGGACGTTTGTGATGAAATTCCATGAGATGGGGCTGGTTACTGCAAGAAAAGCAGGAAACAGGGTGTTCTATCGTGTCGGTGGGACTTCTGACGGTCGGCCATTATAATGAATCCAAAAGGGGAACGTTATGAAAACGATTCGTGTTGTGGCCGCTGTGATCTGCGACTCCATGCAGGCAAAACGCAAAATCTACGCCACTGCCCGCGGTTATGGCGACTATAAAGGCCAGTGGGAGTTTCCGGGCGGCAAAATCGAGCCGGGCGAAACCCCGCAGAAGGCTCTGAAGCGGGAAATCGAAGAAGAACTGGACACGGAAATCGCCGTGGAGGATTTAATTGGTACAATCGAGTACGATTATCCGGCGTTTCATCTTTCCATGGACTGCTTCTGGTGTAAAGTGGTTTCCGGCGATCTTGTTCTGAAAGAAGCGGAAGCTGCGCGGTGGCTGACGAAGGAGGAGTTTGATTCCGTTCCGTGGCTCCCGGCGGATCAGACCATTTTGGATGTTATCAGAAGCTCAATGCAGCCAGTGAAACCACTCCATACCAGCGAATATGACAAAGAACCTCTGCAGAGATGCTGAGTGTTTACGGCATGAAGGATGAACTGCGCCGTCCCATGACGCTGCTGGTGAAAGCCGCTATTCCGAAAAAATTGTAAAACAGAGGCCTCTGAATCTTTTCCTAATAAGAAAGAGATTCGGAGGCCTTTATTGGTTGATCGATGTGATCAAAATGATCACATCGATTCAGAAAAACGCACTTGCGAACGAATCGCCGTAGAACATCGAACGCTTTATGGGCTATGCCAGCAAGGCTGAAATGCTCCGCATTGATATGGCTTTGCTGGTCAGTCTGGCTCTGAACGTTCTGAGCGGAAACCGCAGCGAATAGCGGACAACCAGTAACCCGTAAAAATGAGGTGATAGTGATGTAATCGGAGGTGAGTGAGCCATGCGAAAGAGTGCCCCCATTGAAGTGGTGGTACATTACCCCAAAACGAAAGAGGGATGGGACGAACTCGGAAAACGGGTCGCAACCGCCCACGCCAACTATGTGATCGAAAAAATCGACCGTCTGAACTGCCCCACATGGCAGAAGCTCGAATTGCTGCAGGCGGTGATCGATACTACCAAAGGAACCTACAAACCCAAAGAACACCAAAAGCCCGGCTGGCAGCCGAGCCGATAAACAAAGCCCCACGCTCAACATATGCTTTTCTGCTCTGACCAGAGACGGTCAGATTCAGAGGCAGTGTTGAGCGTGGGGCTTTTTGTGTTACATAAGTTTTTGGAATTTTGCTGACAAAAAATCATTGATTGTTGGCGGCCAATATGGTATCCTATGACACTGCATAACACGCAAAACAGTTCCACTTTTTTCTGAAAGAGCGTATCGAAACCGTCCTGATGGAGCAGCAGAAAAAGCTTTTTGAAAAGTAAAAGCTCTTGTGTTCCGTGAAAAAAGAAGGTAATATAAATACAGAGCAAGACACAGAACGCAGGGAGGGATGAAAATCATGTTTTACGAGATCATGCACCGGGAAAGCTGTGTGGCACAACTCAGCACGACAGGGGAATGCAGGGTCTGCCTCGAGGATTTCATGCCCTATGATCTGGTTCTGGTGGAATCGGATGATTTTGACGAGCGCATCAATAATGTAACGAACTTTTACTATTGGTGCGCCTCCCGGATGTTGACGTTGGATCGCACCTACGCCAAGGAAATCCTGAACAGTATCGGTGCATCTCAGAGCGTTACGGACAGGGAACGAGCACAGATTGCGTTATCCTACCATTGTCTGTCTTTGCTGGATGTGTTCTGGGTGAAAGAAGAAAACGAGAAGGTTCGATTCGAGGATATCAACCTTTTCGCACACTCCTTAAGCAATGCGCTTGTGGATATTGCGCTGCGGGGGCACCAAATGACGGTGACAAACGCCCATCTTCTGGCAAATGACCTGTCTACGGGCGGCTTGTACCCCAAGGCGTGGGTGCGAAAAGAGGATGGCTTCTATCTTTACAAGGATGGTGGCAGGGATGCGGTGGAACGTGAAGTGCTGGCAAGCAAAATCTGCCGGTGCTTTGACTGCCATCAGGTACTGTATGAGCAGGGGATGTTTGAAAATGAGCCGGTTTCTACCAGCAAAATCATGACATCTCAGCGATACAGTCTTGTGACCTATGCAGCCTATGACGTCTACTGCACGAACCGTGATTGGAATACGCTGGATAAGATCTTAGAGCTGGATGCTCCCGGCTACTATATGATGAACATTCTGGATTATCTGGTGGGCAATACCGACCGTCATTGGGAAAATTGGGGTCTGCTGGTAGACAACGAAACCAATCAGCCCATCCGTCTGCATGACCTGATGGACTTCAACCGGGCGTTTCAGCAGTACGACACGCCAGAAGGCGCAAACTGTCTGACCGTGGGAAAACGCCATCTGAGCCAAAAAGATGCTGCAGTGGAAGCGGTGCGGAACATCGGACTGAACCAAGTCCGTCAGGTGGAGCACACCATATTCTCCGAGCATCCGGCATGGAAAGCAACGTTTGAAGAACGACTGCGTGTTTTACGGAACGCCATGTAAGTCAGAGCGAATATCAGAATGATTGAAACAGAATGATTCCATAACGAAAGCCCGTCTGCGCTGCCACATATCGTGGCTTGCAGACGAGCTTTTTCGTTTGACCGGAGAAAAATTACCATACCTCACATGCGAAGCATAGATGGAAAATTGGAACCAAGGTTTTCCACCAGATGGCAAAAGCACTTCTGACTGATGGTCTTTTGTCCGCTTTCCCAGCAGCGGATGCTTGTCCGGCTGACCTTTGCGTGGTCGGCAAGCTGCTGGCGATTCCAGCCTTTGACCTGGCGGTATTCCCGGAGAAAAACTCCGCCGCCCCGGTGGAAAAACAGGGTGTAGTCGTCCAGAATATCCTCCACCGGGATACCGTAAAGGGCGGCGAGCTTGTCCGCAAGTTCGGGCGTGAAGCTGCGGTGAAATGCGCCGCTTTCCAGATCCTGATAGAGCCATTCCTCCATGCCCACCATGGCAGCAACCTCTTTTTGCAGCAGGTCAAGACCATAGCGGCACCAACGCAGACGGTCCCATGGGTTCGGGATGTCGGCGTAAGAGTGGTACATACGGTAGAACGCCTGCGCCTCTACGGTGGTGCGGGGGCCTGCCAAAGTTACCTGTAAGATGTATAGAGGGGTTAGACCACAACCCTCACATGACACCCTCTGAAGCAGAAAAAAGGAGCCGCTCTCTCGGCTCCCAAAAATCCATTTTGACGTAGATGCGTCATTGCGTGAAAGAGGTGGATTCTCTTTTCCATCCCAAAGTGCGCTGGGGAGAGGATAGCATTTTCAATGCATCGGCTGGCGTAGGTGGAAAAGCGTGCCCGACGGTCAGAGTCGAAAGTATCCACTGCTTTCATCAGGCCGATGGTGCCGATGGAAATAAGGTCGTCCTGATCGCCGGGCAGGGCGTAGTATTTTTTTACGATGTGTGCCACCAGACGCAGATTGTGCCGGATCAGTTTTTCCCGTGCGGCAGGGTCACCGGCACGCAGTGCGGAAAAGGCTTCGGTTTCCTCCCGGGCAGAGAGGGGCCGCGGAAAGCTGCCGCTTTCCAGATGAAGCGCCAGAACCAGAAACTTTGTGGCAAAAAATTGCAGAAGAGATAAAAACATGCCGACCCCTCCCCATAGTATCATAAACGGTTACTGTAATTTATGAAGGAGGGCTTGCCTTTTTTCCGGACTCCGGGGAGAACAACTCTGCTTCGTTGTCCACAAAATACGGATATAGCAGCTTTGCGGAGCAATGCGCCTGTTACTCGTATATTTTCCCCACGATCTTTCCGCGTGCTGCGGCAGGCAGGAGCTTGCACAAAAGGCTCAGGAATTTATACTGTGCACCGGCAACATAAACGACTGCCGGGTTCTTTTTCTCCACAATACCGGCGATGTACCGTCCAATGCGTGCCGGGTCCATGCCGTTTTGCTCGTCTTGCTCCATCTGACTGACGCTCCGGGAGATACGTCCACCGTATTCATCATCGCCGAGAATGCTTTTCTGACGTGCTTTTGTAAATCCGGTGCAGATGTCACCCAATTCTACGACGGTAACATGGATGCCGTAGGGCTTGACTTCGTTTGCCAGAGCGTAAGAGTAAGAAGAAACGGCGGCTTTGCTTGCAGAGTAGAAGGTCTGGAACGGAATGTGCGCTACGGCAGCAACAGAGCTGATGTTCACAATATGCCCCTTCCCTTGATGGCGCATGAAGGGGAGAACTGCTTTATTTACAGTGACTGTCCCGAAAAAGTTCACATCAAACTGCGCTTTGGCTTGCTCCATGGACGTAAACTCCACCGCACCGGAAATGCCAAAGCCTGCACAGTTGATCACTGCATCGATTTTAGTTTCTTTTTGGATGACCTGCTGCACAGCGGCGTTGACCGCATCTTCATCGGTCACATCGACAGACAGATGGGTGACACCCTCCATAGGGATATTTCTGCGGCTGAACTCATAGACGATGCAGCCGTTCTCTTTCAGGGCGGATGCCGTGCACCGTCCGATGCCGGAGCTTCCGCCGGTAACAATAACGACCTTGTTGTTTTCTCCCGCCATGATTTTCCTCCTGAAAATGTTGATCTGGTTCGAGTATACCGCATCGCAAGATGACTGTCTATACGGATAGCCGGATTGTGAAAAAGCACAGGGATCAACTTGCGCAAATTTTTACGCAGATTGGCCTCTCTTTTTTACACAGCCAATGCCAATTAGCGCTTGAAATCGAAATGCTGCGCAAGTATACTATACTAGCTATGCTGTACAAGCTTGATCAAAAATCAGTATGCCAGTTGACCATAAAAGACATACCAGAATTGAAGTGCGCGGCAGAATCAAAACCCTACGAGGATGAAAATGAAATTCGATAGAAGGCTTACAGATGAAGTCTACACTTCCGATACGGTAAGGCTGGGAAAAAATGCATTTCAGGCCATGCGGGAGACGATCTATCATAATGGTGGTGTTTCGTTTCGCGGTGCATCGGGCGAGATGATTTTGCATCGTTTGGATTTAAAGAAAATTTTTATCTCGACAGGATCAGCATGCGATTCAAAAAACAGAGGAGAGATATTTTACTATGATTTACAAAAAGCGATACGGTCAACCGTTTGATACCGAAAGTGTAGTGGGTTCTTTTTTGCCCATGATGGAAACGATACCCTATCTGACCAAGGAGCCGGATGGCTTCTCCTATGCCATGGAACCGCAGGATATCCTGTATGGTCTTGGCGAAAACGTCCGTGGTATCAACAAGCGCGGGTGGGTGTACGAAAGCAAATGCTCCGATGACGGCAACCATACCGAGGGCAAATCCTCGCTGTACGGTGCTTATAATTTTATGATCGTGTCCGGCAAGGATACATTTGGCGTTTTTATCGACTACCCGGGCAAGGTCACCTTTGACTGCGGCTACACCGACCTGGATACCTTACGCATCACGGTGGCCGAGGAAAATTACGATCTCTACATCATTGAGGGCGAGAGCCTGACCGATATTGTGCACCAGTTCCGCCAGTTGGTGGGGCGCAGTTATATTCCGCCCAAATGGGCTTTTGGCAACGCCCAGAGCCGCTGGAGCTACATGAACGAGGACGAGGTCCGCGAGGTGGTGGCAAATTACCGTGCCAATCATATGCCGCTGGACGCTGTGGTTCTGGATATCGATTACATGGAGCATTACAAGGACTTTACGGTGGATGCGCAGCGCTTCCCGCGTTTTGCAGACTTTGCCGCCGAGATGAAAGCGCAGGGCATCCATCTTGTCCCCATCATCGATGCAGCAGTCAAGGTCGAAGATGGATATGATGTGTACGAGGAGGGCGTGAAAAACGGCTACTTCTGCACGAATCAGGATGGCACCCCCTTTGTAGCCGGTGTGTGGCCGGGACGGGTACACTTCCCCGATATGCTCAACCCGGAAGCCCGTGCTTGGTTTGGCAGTCAATATAAGGTTCTGCTGGATCAGGGGATCGAGGGCTTCTGGAATGATATGAACGAGCCTGCTATCTTCTACGCAGAAGAAAGACTGAAAAAGACCTTTGCTCAAATTGAGAAATACAGCAAGCAAAACCTGGATATTTCCAGCTTTGGTGCTTTTACCGGCATGGTGGCAGAGCTTTCCAACAACGAAAACGATTATAAGCTGTTCTACCACAACACCAAACAGGGGCGTATGCGGCACGACAAGGTACATAATCTTTTTGGTTATAACATGACCCGTGCGGCAGGTGAGGCTTTCGAGCGGCTGGAGCCGGACAAGCGCATTTTGATATACTCCCGTTCTGCCTGCATCGGGATGCACCGGTATGGCGGCATCTGGACCGGCGACAACCATTCTTGGTGGAGCCACATTCTGCTTGCGCTGCACATGATGCCCTCCCTGAATATGTGCGGCTTCCTGTACGAAGGCCCCGACATTGGCGGCTTTGGCAGCAATACCACGGAGGATCTGGTGCTGCGCTGGTACGGCATGGGCATCTTCTCTCCGCTGCTGCGGAACCACTCTGCCAACGGCACCCGCCGGCAGGAGCCCTACCGCTTTAAGAACAAGGCTGCCTTTGCCGGTATTTTACAGCTGCGCTACCTGCTGCTGCCCTACATTTACAGCGAGTACATGAAGGCTGCCCTGCACGACGGCATGTACTGTATGCCGTTGGCGTTCGCCTTCCCGGAGGACGACTTTGCCCGCCGGGTAGAGGATGAGGTGATGATCGGTGAAAGCCTGTTGATCGCCCCGGTATATGAGCAAAATGCCCGTGGTCGGTATGTTTATCTGCCGGAGGAGATGCTGCAGGTGCGGGTAAAGTGCAGCGAAAGCAACCGCATGGAAACCAGCGTGCTGCCGGCAGGCCATCATTACATTCCGGTGGAGCTGGATGAAGTGGTGTTCTTTATGCGCAAGGGACACCTTCTGCCCCTTGCCAAGGACGGCAAAAAGATCCAGAGCGTTGCCGATGTGGACTTTGCAGATCTGCGCCTGCTTGCCTATGCTCCCGATGGTGCATCCTATGAATACTATACCGATGACGGCGAGACAAAGGATTACGACAAACCGGAACATTTTGTGCATATCACGCTGGATGCGGATGGAAACGCAAAGAGCGATCGTGCTACGGTCAAAGTAGAAGGATAATCGTCAGTCATTACGCAGTTCCTACAGAGTGACAGCGTTTCAGCTTGAAATGCTGCCACTCTTTTTTGTTGTCTATATCACGGATAAAATGGCCATTCCATCTTGAAAACAGCGTAAAGATTTATTATAATAAGATAAATAGTTGTAGCTTTTGCAAAGGAGGGCTGAATCATGGCAGCGCAGCGCACCTATCTGGCAATCGACCTGAAAAGCTTCTATGCCTCGGTGGAGTGCGTAGACCGCCATCTGGACCCCCTGACCACCAATCTCGTGGTGGCAGATGCCTCCCGCACCGAAAAGACCATCTGCCTTGCGGTGTCGCCCTCCCTGAAGGCCTACAAGATACCCGGCAGAGCGCGGCTGTTTGAAGCTGTCCAGCGGGTGAAAGAGGTCAACGCTCAGCGGCTGCAAACTGCCATCCGGCAGAAAAAGGCGGTCCGGGGAGAGGATGGAAAATACCACTTTGCCAGAACCTCTTTCGATGCCAACGCGCTGAACGCAGACCCTGCACTGGGGTTGAGCTACATCGTTGCGCCGCCCCGGATGCAGCGGTATCTGGACGTTTCCACCCAAATCTACAAGACCTACCTCAAATATGTGTCCCCGGCGGATATCTACCCCTACTCCATTGACGAGGTTTTCATTGATGTGACGGGCTATCTGCCCTATTACCACATGAGCGCCCACGAGCTTGCCATGACCATGGTGCGGGAGGTGCTGTACAACACCGGCATCACGGCAACGGCAGGCATCGGCACCAACCTCTACCTTGCAAAGCTGGCCATGGACATTGTGGCAAAACACATCCCGGCGGACAAGGATGGTGTCCGCATTGCAGAGCTGGACGAGCAGTCTTACCGGTATCTGCTGTGGAACCACCGCCCGCTGACGGATTTCTGGATGACCGGTCCCGGCACCGTCAAGCGACTGGAAGCCCACGGCATTTATACGATGGGGGACTTGGCACGGTTTTCCATCCACGGAGAAGATCGACTGTATGAGATTTTCGGCGTGGATGCGGAAATTCTCATTGACCACGCATGGGGCTATGAGCCCTGCGGCATAGAGCAAATCAAAAGCTACAAGCCCAGCACCAACAGCATCAGCGAGGGACAGGTGCTTTCCACTCCTTATCCGTATGATAAAGCAAAACTCATTGTCCGGGAAATGGCAGAAATCTTGATGTTCCGGCTCACCGAAAAGAAGCTGGTGACGGAATCCATCACCTTGGAGATAGGCTACGACCGGGAGAACGTGGACAAGGGCGGTTATCGTGGTCTGACCCAGACCGACCGCTACGGCAGAACCATCCCCAAGGCAGCCCACGGCACCGTTCGATTTGATGCCCCTACCAATCTGGGCAGCACCCTCATCAGCGAAAGCGCAAAGCTGTTTGAGCGCATCACCGACCCGGCGCTGACGGTGCGGCGCATCACCATCAACGCCAACAAGGTCACGCCGGACGAGGGCTTCTATCAGGTGGACTTTTTCACCGACACCAAGAAGCTGGAAAAGGAGAAAAAACTCCAGCAAGCCATGCTGGGCATCAAGAACAAGTACGGCAAAAACGCCGTGCTGAAAGCCAGCAGCTATGAGGAAGGTGCCACCATGCGCCAGCGCAACGCACAAATCGGTGGGCACAGTGCAGGAGGTTCGGCGGGAGGTTCAGATGGAAAACTACAAAAATAGCAAGATCGGGCGGGAGACCGCCCAAAAGTACGGGGACATCCTAGAGATGGAACGCCCCCAGACCGAAGAATCCCTCCGCAAGCACCCCCGCATGACCCTTCAGAACCGTGCCAAGATCTTCTCACCCTTCTCTCCGCTGCGGGGCTATGACGAGCAGCTTGCCGCAGAAAAGCAGCGCACCGAGCGGGTGACCAAGCGCATTTTGACCGAGGAAGAAATGTCGGCTCTGTCCGATCGGCTGATGCAGGTCACCAAGGGCATGACCATCACGGCGCGGTATTTCAAAGAGGATACTGCCCACCCGGAGGTTCCCGCAGTGGGCAACTACCTCACCCTGACCGGAAAAGCAGACCGCATCGACCCGGTGTTCCGCACCTTGCAGGTGGGAGACACCGTGGTGCCCTTTGAGGATTTGGTGGAGGTCAGCGGGGAGGGTATCATGGACATTGATGTGTATCTGGGCATCGGGGAAGAATGAGATGACAAAAAATGCAGAAAGAGATGTTTATAGGACAGCTCTTTCAGTAAAATGACCTCAGAAGAAGCAAAACACACTTCAGACGGAGGAAAATACAATGGCAAACGGTGATTACGGCTATTTCGGCAAAGGCGACACGGGCTATGCCCAGTACATGACGGCCTTCAACCGCAACTTCGGCGGCTCGTCCGGCGGCGGTGGCGGCGGCCACAACAATGGTGGCGGCAGTGGTGGAGACGGAAGCGGCTGCGGCTGCCTCATCGCCATTGCGGTGGTGGTCGTGCTGGTGCTTATTGCCATGGGAAGCTGAGGGGCATTTCCACAGCACTGGACTGCTTGCGTGACCCGGTCACAGAAAATTTAACTAGGAAATGTTATCATATAGTCACAGGAAACACCAACAACATTCCGATGGAGGATTTTAATATGAAGGCAAAGTTTTATATCTGTGAGCACTGTGGCAACCTGGTCACCACCATCCACAACGCAGGCGTTCCGCTGGTCTGCTGCGGCGAAAAGATGAAGGAGCTGCTCCCCAACACGGTGGAAGCCAGCGGTGAAAAGCATCTGCCGGTGGCAGAGCTTTCCGGCAGCACCCTCACGGTTACGGTGGGTGCGGTGGAGCACCCCATGGTGGATGTGCACCACATCCAGTGGCTCTTTGTGGAGACCGAAAACGGCGGACAGCTCCGCTATCTTACCCCCGGGCAGTCACCCAAGGCGGTGTTTGAGCTGGGCGGCGAAAAGCCCGTGGCGGTCTACGCCTACTGCAACCTGCATGGTCTGTGGATGACGAAACTTTAAGAAATAAACAGGCTCCTGCCAGTGGTTAAACGCTTGCAGGGGCCTGTTTTGGCGTGCAGTCAGAGGGATGATACCGGTGCATAGAATCTGTCCCCAGAGAGTGGCAATAAGCCCTCCGGGGGCATTTTTGTTTTTCACTATCTTTTCCGCAGGGGAAAACCATGGTATACTGAACGCAACGAATCCAAAGTAATAAACCGGGAGGTACCGTTATGAAGTGGGGAATTTTAGCGACCGGCACCATTGCCAAAAAGTTTGCGTCTACGGTGGAACAGATGGGCGCAGAGGGGGAGCAGATTGTTGCCGTGGGGTCACGGCATCTGGAAAGCGCACAGGCGTTTGCGCAGCAGTACGGCATCCCCCGCTGCTATGACTCCTACGAAGCCCTTGCCGCCGACCCGGAGGTGGAGGCCATCTATATCGCCACCCCCAACACCCTGCATTACGAAAACTGTAAACTCTGCTTGGAGCAGGGCAAGCACGTTTTGTGCGAAAAGCCCTTTACCATCAGCCCGGAGCAGGCACGGGAGCTGTACCGTCTGGCAGAGGAAAAGCACCTCTTTCTCATGGAGGCATTCTGGATCTGGCTGCTGCCGCTGTACGACCGCCTGCGCGAGATCCTTGCGGCGGGCACCATCGGGGAGCTGAAGCAGATCACCTGCCAGTACGGCTTTGTGGCCTCCGGTGCCCGGAAGGACCGCAAGTTTGATTCCGGTCTGGGCGGCGGTGCGCTGCTGGATATCGGCATCTACAATCTGGGCTTTCTGCGCATCCTCACCGGACAGGACCCGGAGAAGGTGGAGACCAAAGAGGTGCACATCAACGAGTACGGCACCGACGATTACAGCCGCCTTGCGCTGACCTACCCCGGCGGCTGCAAGGCGGAGTCTGTCCAGACCATCGGGCAGGAGCTGGAGCGCAACGCCCGCATCGTTGGCACCAAGGGCAGTATTTTCCTGCCGGATTTCCAGCACGCCGAGACCATGACGCTGGAAGTGGAGGGCAAAGAGCCGGAGGTCATCCGCTGCCCGGTGGACATCAACGGCTTTGAGTATGAGATCCGGGAAGCAAGCCGCTGCGTCAAGCTGGGACGTACCGGCAGCGACCGCTACACCCCGCAGGACAGCCTTGCCTTGACCCGCCTGATGTACGACACCCGCATGAGCTGGGGCATGAAGTTTGCGGGTGAGGTGTAAGCACACACCTTGCCGCAAAGGGCTTTTTGCGTGCGGAGACTATGGCATACGGAGAGCGGCAACTCGGAATTGATATAAAAAAGAAGGACACATAGATGAAAACAGTGGTTCTTTATAATATTATTTCTTTTATCATCCTCGTTGCTTTGATTTTTGTCTTAAGGATTGTTAGTAAGAGTAATTTAAGACAAAATCAACAACTTGTTATTAAAGTCATTGCAACTATTTTAATTGTTTGTGTGATAGCGTTCGTGCTTTTTATTGATGCAATAGCATTTGGCATTATAGGACCAGTTCAAGATTAACAATTCCAGTTTGACAAGGAAGTGCTTTGCATGAAAAAGCGTATATCAAGGATTCTCGGTTTAATAATGCTGATTATAGCTATTGCATTTATAGTGTTTGCATTGAACCATCCAGAAATGAGTTTTCCTTGGAACAATACCATTACTTGGTTACTGTATGGTTTATATATTCTTGTGACAGTCATGTTGCTTATTGCGCCTAAGACGAAGAAGTAAACAATTCGCGTTTGTGGAGCGAAGCGGAACAATGAAAGCCCCAGTGGGGCTTTCAAGCGACCGAACGGTCTTGCGGCAGCAAGATGGAGGGGCCTCGCCCCGACAAGTTCCAGTTTGCCGGGCGGACAGGCAACCGAAAACCACACAAAAAACGAGGGAGCAGCCATGGTACTTTATTTTACGGGAACCGGCAACAGCCGGTATCTGGCGCGGCGCATTGCCGAAGGGCTGGAGATGCCGCTTTACGACCTGAACGCCTGCATCAAGGCAGGGAATACCGCCCCGGTGCAGACCGGGCGTGACGTGGTGCTGGTAACGCCTACCTACGCATGGCGTATCCCCCGGGTGGTGTCGGAGTGGCTGGGCAAGACCGAGCTGACCGGGGCAGAGCGTATCTGGTTTGTGATGGATTGCGGCAGCGAAATTGGCAATGCGGCAGGCTATAACCGGCAGCTTGCAGCGCAAAAGCAGCTGCAGTATATGGGCACAGCCCAGATCATCATGCCGGAAAACTACATTGCCATGTTCAATGCACCCCGGAAGGAGCAGGCACGGAGCATCGTGGAGCAGGCAGAGCCTGCACTTCAGAAGGTGCTGGCGCAGCTCAAGGCCGGGCAGGAATTTCCTCCGTCGAGAGAGAACCTCTACGACCGCTTTATGAGCGGCCCGGTGAACCCGGTGTTCTATCGCTTTTTTGTAAAAGCGGATGCCTTCCGGGCAACGGACGCCTGCATCGGCTGCGGTAAGTGCGTGGAGTTGTGCCCCTTGAACAACATCCGTCTGGAAAACGGAAAGCCGGTCTGGGGAAAAAACTGCACCCACTGCATGGCGTGCATCTGCTATTGCCCTAAAGAAGCCATCGAGTACGGCAAAAAGAGCAAAGGCAAGCCCCGGTATCACTTTGAAGCGCTGGAAAAGAAGCAGGACGTGTGAAGGAGAGCGGAAATTAGATGAAGTTTTTGTACTTACATGGGTTGGGACAAAAACCAAACAGTTGGGACAGAGTAATAAAAGAAACGAAGGTCTCGGACAGCAGCGTCTGCTTGAGTTTGGTAGAGATGCTGGAGGACAAAGCGGCCACTTATGGGGAACTGTATGCTGCATTCTCAGGAGAGTGTGATAAGGAACATGATGAAATCGTCTTGTGCGGGCTTTCCTTGGGTGCTGTTCTGGCACTTAATTATGCGATAGACCATCCGAATAAAGTAAAGGCACTGGTGCTAATTGCAGCACAATATAAAATGCCTGAAAAGCTATTGAAGTTCCAGAATATGCTGTTTCGCTTTATGCCGAATACAATGTTCAAGCAATTTGGCTTCAAAAAAGCTGATGTGATCAGCTTGTGCGGTACGATGACGGAATTGGATTTCAGGGATTCATTATGTAAGGTGTCCTGTCCGGTATTGATCGTTTGTGGGGAAAAGGACAACGCAAACAAAAAAGCCTCAAAGGAACTTGCCAGTTATTTGAGTGATTCCCACTTCCATGAACTTTTGAAAGCGGGTCATGAAGCAAACATAGAATCTCCGGAGGAATTGGCAACAGTGTTACAGGAATTTTATGATAATGTCGAATAAACTACGATTCATCAAAGAAAGAGGACTTTAAAATGAACATCGAAGAACGGGCAGCACAGGCTGCCGCATGGAAAGCTACTGGACAGTGCAACTGTGCACAGGCGGTGCTGAAGGCATTTGAGGACAAACTGCCGGTGGATGCCGACACCTTGATGAAGCTGGGCGCAGGCTATGCCGCCGGCATGGGCTGCATGGAGAGCACCTGCGGCGCACTGATCGGCGCTGTGATGGTGGCGGGCATCGTCACCGACGGCAAGGGCACACCCCGCATTTCTAAGGAACTGCTGCAAAATTTTCAGGAAAAGTGCGGTGCTACCATCTGCAAGGATCTGAAGGGGATAGAGAACGGCGCACCGCTGTGCCCGTGCCCGGAGTGCGTCTGCAACGCTGTTCTGGCACTGGGCGAGGTGCTGGGAGAGTAAGATGAAGAAGATCTTGTCTGTTTGCCATGGCAGGATGTGCTGGAGGGGTGCACCGCCCTGCTGGAAGAGCTGCGATAAAAGGGAAAGGGGATGACGAAACGTTATTGCAAGGGCGAACGGTTTGCTGACCTGTCGTTTGCCCGGGAAGTCTTTGAAAGAATAAACCTATTGACATGGTGCGAAAATGGGTTTATACTATCCCCAACACAAGGAAGGGAGCGCAGACAGATGAAACATACAGCAGATGCCCGGCACAGACTACCCGGGCGAATGCGCTGCTCCCAGACAAATTCCAGGCAGACAGACTGAGAAAAAACAGGAAGATGCCGTTGTCTGGGAGAAGTGCCCGAACATACATCGTCACAATAAAAGGAGAACCGACAATGGCTGATTATAAACTGTGGAACGCACTGAAGGATGCTAAAAAATATCGCTGGGTGGAACTTTCTCACTCGCTGAACAACGAAAGCCCCTACTGGTCCGGCATCCCGGAAGGCTCTGTGGAGCTGGCAAAGACCGTGTGGGACTGGGGCAAGCCGGAACTGGAATGCCTGATCCAGACCTTCAAATTCCCCGGACAGTTCGGTACCCATATCGACTTCCCGGGTCACTTCATCAAGGGAAAGGCACTGTCCGAAAAGTTTGATGTGAATGACCTGATTTTCCCGCTGGTGGTCATTGATATTTCTGAGCAGGCCAAGAAAGACCCCCGCTACGCTGTGACAGTAGAGGACATCAAGGCCTATGAGGCAAAGTACGGTCCCATCCCGGATGGTGCGCTGGTGGCTCTGCGCAGCGACTGGTATAAGAAGTGGCCGGATATGGATGCGCTGTCCGGCATCGACGCAGAGGGCAAAGAAAATGCTCCCGGCTGGTCGCTGGAAGCATTGGAGTATATCTACAAGGTGCGCAATGCCGCCGCCAACGGCCACGAAACGCTGGATACCGATTCCTCTGCGGTGGCGGAGGAAAAGGGTGACCTTGCCTGCGAGCGCTATGTTCTGGACAACGACAAGCTGCAGGTGGAGGTGCTTGCAAATCTGGATAAAGTGCAGCCTGCCGGTGCGGTGGTCATCGTTTCTTATCCCCGCATTGAAGGTGCAACTGGTCTGCCTGCGCGGGTCTGGGCTGTTACCGAATAAGAGCGGAGAAGTGGGAAAATGTCCTTTGAAAAAGCAAAAGCAGACCTGGAAGAAAAAGGTCTGGGAGACCATGTCATTGTGCTGAACGAGTCCTCGGCAACCGTGGCAGAGGCAGCTCACGCACTGGGCGTGGAGCCTGCCAGCATCGCCAAAACGCTGTCGGTTCTGCAGGGCAAAAAGCCGGTGCTCAGCTTCAACTCGGCCCTCATCCTTCTGGGGGCTCTGGGCATCCTGTCCCCTGCCACCAGCGCGATGCTGCATAATCTTTCCACCCTCGGCATCAGCCTGCGCAGCATGACAGACCTGTTGGAGCAGAAGTCTTCCCTGTAAAAATGGTACGCCGGAGCGTCCGCAGATGCTCCGGCGTATCGAAATGATAGATCTCCCAGCCAAAAGGAGGCTGCTGCACAAATACTGCGCAGCAGCCTCCTTTTTTAGTTCAGATGAATCGGCAAAAGCCCAGCCAGCAGCCCAGCAGGAAGAAGAGCAACACTTTACCCAGCACCGGCAGCCATAGACGCTTGCACAAGGTGGTATCCCACCGGTGGATGTTCTGCTTGGGGCAGGTGCCAACGCAGGCTTCACAGGCGATGCATTCCCCGCTGCGCAGGCTGGTTTCCTCCAGCTTCAGGCACACCGGGCACTGCTGCTTGCAGGCATTGCAGCCCGGGATGCAGCCGTCGCTCTGCCGGTGCAGCCGCGCAAATGGCAGCACCGGCAGCAGGGCAAACACCGCTCCCATGGGGCAGAGGAACTGACAGAAGAACTGGGGCTGCACCGCCATACCCAGCAAAATGAGCACAAGCAGCCCGATGCCCACACCAAAGCCCTCCGGCGGCAGATGCAGGGCCGTCAGGCAGGAAAACACCTCCCACGGGCTTGCGCCGGTCAGCATCTTTTCCTGCCGGGTCACATACAGTGCTACCAGCCATGCCAGCAGCAGATATTTGACCTTCTGCCCCAAAAGCACCGCCCGCTCCGGCAGACGGAGCTGCTTTTTGCGGTGGAACAGCTTTTTTTGAATAAGCCCGGAAAGCGCCCAGACGGCATCGCCCAAGCTGCCGAAGGCGCAGGCGTACCCACAGAAAAAACGGTCGAAAAGCAGGGTGAAGCCGCACAGCCCCAGCAGGGAAAGTGTGAAGCTGTCCACAGAGAGCACCTCGCCTGCACCGATGTGCAGAAAGATCTGCTTTACCCCGGAAAACCCGGCCACGAATGCGCCCGGCATGGACACAAAGAAGAACAACTGCACCCCGGTGCGCAGCCATGTACGGCGCTTTTTGTCCCGCTGACGCTGCTGCGCCGCTGTTAAAGGCTTTGCCTGTGTTTTTTCCATCATCCTGCCGCCTTTCCCAGTGCGTTCTCTACCGCACCGATAAGTCCTTCTGCCGTGAGGGTAGCGCCGGAAACGGTATCCACCTCAGCAGACTGCACTGCCAGCATCTCGTCCAGCAAAGGCAGCGCCTGCTTATAGTAGGGCTTATCCTCGCCGGAAGCATCCAGCACCGCAATATCGGTCATTTTTCCGTTCTGGATAGTCACCGACACCTGAATGACATCGCCAAAACCATAGGCGCTGCCCTCATAGATGCCGTCCCGGTAGCCGCTCTGCTCTGCCTGTGCTGCGCTCTGCGCCTGCAAAACGGAAGCATTGTAGGCTTCAACTTCGGCAATTTCCTGCTTGCGCTGGCTTACCGCTGCCGCCCGGATCAGCGCCACCTGCTGGTATTGCCACAGTACCCCCAAAATTAGCAGCAGGTTCACCGCCCGGAGGAGAAAATTTTTGTATTTCATTCTGCTGCTCCTTCCGTTTCAGATTCAATCCCGGTCTCTTCCGGCGGCAGTGCCGGCTCGGATGTCGGCAGCACTTCCTCAGAAGATGCCGGTTCCGGTTCAGAGGATGCCGGTGCATCTGCCGGGAAAAGCTGCTGCCATACTTCCTTGAGCCACACGGGAACGGCGCTCTTTTCCTCCGGCTGCACCACCTCCACGGTGGGCGCGGTGACCGGCGTTTCCCCAGGCTCTGCTGCTTCAGACGGTGCGGTTTCCTCTGCCGTCTCTTCCGATGCAGTCTGCTCCGGAGCGGTTTTCTCTGCCGGGGCAACAGCGGCCTTTGCCAGTGCCAGCTTGACTGCGTTCAGAATTCCGGTAGAGGAGTAGGTGGCGCCGGAAACAGTATCCACGTTGGGGCTTTGTCCCTTCAGAATGGCGGGGATGACCTGTTTTGCCCGGGAGAGATATTCCTCCTCGTCCTCGGCGCTCAGGATCGTGATATCGGTAATTTTATCCTCTGCCACCGTGACCTGCACTGTGATCTGCCCCTCAAAGCCCATGGCTTCGGCAGTGTAGATGCCGTCCAAGTAGATGGAGGGAGCCGTAAATTCTTCCACCACAAGCGTTGCAGCGGGCTTTGGCTGGGGCGGCAGGGGATTGTTGACCACCTCGCCGGTCAGGGCGTTCTGCACTGCGCCCAGAATGCCCCGGCTGGTGTAGGTGGCCTCGGAAACGGCATCCACCTCCCAGCTCTGAGTCTCCACCACGGTGGTCAAAAGCCGCTTGGCACGCCGCAGAAACTGCTTGGTCTCGTGGGATGCGTCCAAGATCTCCACCTCCGTGATGCTGCCGTTTTCCATGGTGACCTGTACTCGGACGGCACCGCCGTAGCCCCGGGAAGAGCCGACGTAAACGCCGTCGGCATAGGGCAGCTTGGGCAGGGTTTCTTCCTCCGCTTCGGAGGAAGCGGCTTCCACAGGCTGCTCCACCACGGTTGTCAGCTTTTCCGGCACGGCGGCCAGCACCGGAACGGTGCGGGGCAGGGCAAAAAGTACAGCTGCCGCTACCGCCACCGTCGGGAGCAGCTGCACCAGCGGCAGCAGTGTATGGCATCGTTTTTTGTTCATTCCAACTCCTCCTGACACGGAAAAACAAGGCCGCCTGATGCCAAGCGACCTTGCCGTTTTGTACTGTATTTGATTTGCTAAATCAGGCAGCTTTCCGCGACCTCACAGCGCCACATTGACCGGCAGGACATACACGCCGTCGGCGGCGTAGAAGGTGATCTGAGTAATCGTCTTGCCGATGATGGATGCAAAGTAAGAATCATCGGCATTGAAGCCCAGCTTGGTACCATGCCAGATGTTGGTCACATGATGCAGGCCGTACTCACTGCCATCAGCGGTGGTCAGAACTACGCCGTAGACCTTGTTGGCCTTGTAGTCCAGATCAAAACCGGAGATTTTCATCTCGTAGGTGGCGTGGTGACCGTTGGTATTCAGCTCCACAGTGGTGCCCTCTACGGTGGTCTCGGTGGCGTGGACCTTGCCAAACTCCCACTTGCCGCTCAGCAGGTTATACGATGCGGTGATGTAGTAGGCAGGGGTCTCACTGAGCTTGTAGTAAGCGTAGCTCTCGTTCTCAAACAAGGCATCTGCGCCGGTGTAGGTGGTGGTGGATTCCTTGCCCTTCAGGGTAACGGTAATGTCGTAGCTGTCGGCATCGGTGACCTGCTTTGCATTCTTCAGCGCCCACGGGGTCAGCACCTTGACCGGGAAGGAAACGCCGGTGATGTCGGTGCCATCTGCGTTGACGTGGTAGGAACCGGCGGCAAGGTTGCCTGCACGGGTCTTGTTCTTGGTGGCGCTGGTCACAGCGTCGATCTCAGATGCGTTGTCCACACCGGCGGCCTTGTAGAAGTCGGCGTAGGGGATGTTCATCTGGACATAGCTGGAGGTCAGGCAGTTTTCCTGTTCCACCTCTTCCGCAGCGAAGGCCGGGACTGCCACAGCGCATACCAGCATAGCGGCCGCAAGTGCACCTGCAAATACTTTTTTCAATCTCATGGTAACACACCTCTATCTCAGTTTTGAAAAAATAGTTAGCTTTGCCTAACAATTGGTACAAAAAATGCAGGGGAAAAACCCCTCAGATGGTTAGGCAAAACAAATTCGCGAAGTAAAAATAGCACTCCCACCGGGCGTTGTCAAGTAGAAACCGGAAAGTTTGCAGAGGTGAATTTTTCGATGCAGGAAACGATCTGCATCCTCTATACCGCAAAGCCCTTGACCTTTTTGCCGGAGCGCAGTATACTTTTTGCGGAGTTAGCCATGAATAACCACAAGGAGGTACTACATGATACAAGACGCATTCTGGGGGATCCTAATTCCCTTTCTAGGTACAAGCCTTGGGGCAGGCTGTGTGTTCTTTTTAAAAAAGTCCCTGAGCGACGACATCCAGCGGGCGTTGACCGGCTTTGCCGCCGGAGTGATGGTGGCGGCATCGGTATGGAGCTTGCTGATTCCGGCCATGGAACAGGCTGCAGATCTGGGCAAGTTGGCGTTTTTCCCGGCGGCAGCAGGCTTTTGGCTGGGCATCCTGTTTTTGCTGCTGCTGGACCATCTCATCCCACATCTGCACCAGAACAGCTTGCAGGCCGAAGGGCCAAAAAGCCAGCTCCAGCGCACCACTATGATGGTTCTGGCGGTGACGCTGCACAACATCCCGGAGGGTATGGCAGTGGGCGTAGTCTATGCCGGATACCTTGCCGGAACGGCTCAGATCACCGCCGCCGGGGCACTGGCACTTTCCCTTGGCATTGCCATCCAGAACTTTCCGGAGGGGGCCATCATCTCCATGCCCCTGCGGGCGGAAGGAATGAAAAAGGGCCGGGCGTTCTGGGGCGGCGTGCTGTCCGGCATCGTAGAGCCCATCGGGGCAGTGTTGACGATTCTGGCGGCAGGCATCGTGGTGCCCGCGTTGCCCTATCTGCTCAGCTTTGCCGCCGGAGCCATGCTGTATGTTGTGGTAGAGGAACTGATCCCGGAAATGTCGCAGGGGCAGCACTCCAACGTCGGCACGGTGTTTTTTGCGGTGGGCTTCAGCGTGATGATGGTGCTGGACGTAGCACTGGGGTGACGGTTGGAGCCCTCGAAGGCGAAATCTCTTTCGGAATACCCGAAAATGCCTAAACTCCTTGACAGAGGAGACGGCAGGGCGTATTATTTTGGCAGAAGAACCGCTGAGAAGCGGCTTTTTATAGAACAGAAAGTTAGATTTACCTAACTTGCAGCACGAGGAATTGCTGGCCTGTCATCCGGTGCAGTGGGCGCATCTGGTAAATAGTATTGCAATGTGAACGGTAAACAGAAAGAGGGTGGCGTTATGTCCTTTTTTGAAAACACCCGCAAGCCCGTAGGCCTTGGCGGGAAGATCATGGTTGCTATGATGAACCTTGGACACAGCGCAATGGCAGAATGGGGGCTGAGTTTTTTACAGCCTGCCCCGGATGCCATGGTGCTGGACTGCGGCTGCGGCGGTGGAGCGAACATTAAAACGCTGTTGAAACTGTGCCCCAAAGGCAGGGTGCAGGGCATCGACTACTCAGCCGTCAGCGTGGAAAAAGCGCGAAAAGTCAATGCCAGAGCCATTGCGGCAGGACGGTGTACCGTGCAACAGGCAAGTGTGGCAGAGCTTCCGTTTGAAGCGGAGCAGTTTGATGTGGTGACCGCCTTTGAAACGGTCTATTTCTGGCCGGAGCTTGCACAGAATTTCAGAGAGGTTTATCGAGTGCTGAAGCCCGGCGGAATCTTTTTCATCTGTAACGAAGCAAACGGCGAAACGACAAAAGACGACAAATGGACGCAGATCATTGATGGCATGACCATCTATACGGACACTGCACTGAAAGCGTATCTGGAACAAGCAGGATTCTGTCAGATCCAGAGCCACAAAAATAAAAAAGGCTGGCTGTGCGTTACGGCGCAAAAGCGATGAAATAGTGTAAGGAGGACGGAGCATGGAACGAAAAGAAGCAATCCGCAGTGCCTACCGGCTGACAGGCGGCAATAATTTTTATGATGGTATGATCACCTGCTCCACCCTGAGCGGGAAAGCGGTGTGCCGTCTGGTGTGGGACATGAACAAGGCAGAAAATGATGCCTATCTGGAAAAGGCACTGTCCGGCATCCCGAAGCATTTTTCCGGCAAGCTGCTGGAGGTGCCGGTGGGCACCGGCATTCTGACCATACGATAAAACCAAAGGGAGTTCTGCCCGGACCTTCGTCCGTGACGGAACTCCCCTTTTTTAGCTTTATAGAAAAACCATAAGTCATCTGCCACGCTCAGCGGAGCAAAAACCACACACCCAGCAGGATCGCAAGGAAGATCAGGTTGGACAGGGTGAACAGCCCAAAATACCGCTTCTTCCCCTGTGGCAGCTCCCGTGCGATCTGCCGGTAGGAAATAAGACTGGCCATGGATGCGATCAAAGTGCCAAGACCTCCGAGATTGGTGCCGATGATAAGGGCTTGTGTCTCTGCCGTGAACCCGGACAGCAGCAGGGCGGCGGGAACATTACTGGTGACCTGCGAAGCAAGAACCGCCACAAGAACTTCCCGGCCGGTCAGAAACTCCTGCAGCCAGCCGGAAAAGGCCGGAATGCGCCCCAGATTGCCAATGAAGATGAAAAAAGCCACAAAGGTCAGAAGCAGGGAATAGTCCACTGCCCGTAAGGTGTGCGGGTCTGCAAAAAGAACGCAGACGAGTACAGCGGCAAAGGCAATGCCATAGGGCAGTACCCGGATCACGGACAGCAGGCAGACGGCAAACAGAACCAGATACAGCAGGATGATCTTCTGATCTCCCTGAGATGCAGAAGAAGAAACAAGCTCGTCCACGGAAAGGGCGTCAGAGGCTTTCCGGCAGACCAGCGCTGCCCAAGCCAGCAGCAGGAGCAGAGAGACCAGAGTGTAGGGCAGCATAAGAAGAACAAATCCCCCGATGCTCATGCCGCTTTTTCCGTAAAGATAGAGGTTCTGCGGGTTGCCGATGGGGGTCAGCATACTGCCAAGGTTTGCCGCAATGGTCTGCATACAGACCACCGGGATCAGAAGGGAGCGGCGGACATCCGCTCCCAGACGGCTCAGGACCACGAACGTAAAGGGGACGAAGGTCAGCAGGGAAACATCGTTGGTGATGAACATGCTTCCGAAAAAGCACAGCCCGACCAGTACCAGCGTCAGCTGAAAGGTGCTGTGGGTACGGGACAGCAATGCCCGGCCCAGTCCATCAAAAAAGCCCTGCCGCCGCAGCCCGGCCATGACCGTCATCAGGGAAAATAAAATCGCCAGCGTGCGCAGGTCGATGTAGCCGAGATACTGCGCATCCGGCAGAACAAAAAAGGCGGAGACAACGGCCAGCACAGCGGCTGCGGTGAGGACCGTTTCCTGCTGAATGAATTGTTTGAGTTTCATAGAGACACATCCTTGTAATTGTAAAGGCAGCCCTGCTGCGGTGCCGGACGGCCTTTCTTCGTATTTCAGAGCAGCAGCTCAAACGACCCGATCATCAGCGGCATTCTTCAATGTGGAAGATCGCTACTTTCCCGAAGAACGGATTGCAAGTGCGTGCAGCTTCCGGCTCAAATCGGCCAGACACCATGCGATTGCCATACCGCCGGCAATTCCAAGAGCGGCCAGAAAGGTCTGCTCTCCGAAATGCTCTGCAGCAGACAAATCATTGGAGACGACTGCGTTCATGCAGTAGTAGAGGGTGCTTCCGGGAATGAGGGGAATGGCAGCGGTGATGAAGAAAGGCGTAGAGGGTGCATTGCAGCATCGGGCAAGAATTTCGGCATACAGAGCGGCACAGAAACCGGCCAACAGATTGGCAAGAAAGACGCTGTGCAGGGTGTTGGCGGCAAGAAGATAAGCCAGCCATGCCAGAAGTCCGCCTACACCGGCGGCGGGTAAGTAGCGCCGGTTCAGATTGAAGATCAGTCCGAAACCGACCGAACCAAGGGCAGCACTGAGCAACTGCGAAAAAACCTGTATCATGCGGAAATTCCTCCCATCAACCAGATGGCGGCCATCATGCCGAGTGCAAGGGTGGCGGCCATCAGAATGGCTTCCACCAGTCGAAGAGAGCCGGAAATAATGTCCCCAAGTAAGATGTCCCGGATGGAATTTGTCAGCATGATGCCGGGAATCAGCAGCATGATGATACCAATCAGAACTTTATCGGCATGAAACTGCATCCCAAAGCGGCAGAGCAGCAGAGTGGAGACACCGCTGAGAAATGATGCTATAAACTGAAATTCTACGCCATTCATACAAAAAGGCGAGAGATAGCGCTCCATCCAGCAAATCAGAACGGCAATGCCGCCGGCCAGCAGGCCGTCCCAGAGATTTCCACCAAAGAAGATGGCAAAACTGGAAGCAGCCAACACACTGCCGGCAAGATGCAGTCTTGGGTCCGGATGCTGTGCCAGAATGGCATTCAGCTGGCGCTGAAACTCTTCTATGGAAGGAGGTGCTGTGCAGATACGGCGGCTGAGCGCATTGAGCTTTTCCAATGTCAGCAGGTCATTGCTGGCAGCGTGACGCAGGCGGCGGGTCTCGGTCTGCGGCGGCAGCGAGGGCATGGTAAGCGTGACCACGATGCTGGATGTGATCACGAATACATTCACATCTTCTGCCCCATAGGCGATTGCGATCCGGTTCAAAGTGTCCTCAACGCGGAATACTTCTGCGCCGCTGTTTTGTAAAGCTTCGCCCATTCGGACCAGAATGTGGAGAAAATGACTGATCTCGGTCTCTTCCACAATATCACGCTCTTTTCATCTCGGTTTCCACATTATTATAGCGGGTGGATCGGCAGAACGCAAGACGCTGCAAGGACAGAGAGGCTTTTTGATAACTGCATTGTTTACGCGGGCAATGGATCGCCTGGTTCTGAAGAAACGGTTTGCATCCGTTCTGTCACAGCGAAAGACTACGATTGGAGAAGAAAAAATTGAATCCAGTGCAAACGATTTTGCCGAGAATTGCATGAAATATTATAAAAGTATTATTCTTTTATGAATTTTAGCACTCTACTATTGACACTGCTAATAAATGGTGTTATAACAGTGGCGTGCTCAGGAGAAAGGGGCATGAGGGAACCGCAAGGCTCCCGGGAAGACTCCGCTCCTGATGCACGATTTTGATTTTATGCCCGACCCGAACGCCGGGATTGGAGGGTTGTTTTATGTTTATGCCTGCTGTTTTCCATGAAAATCTGTTTGATGATTTCTTTGATCCGTTCTGGAACGACGGTGCGCTGGAGCGTGCAATGAATCGTGAAGAGCGTGAAACCTTCGGCAAGCGCGGCGCAAACATGATGAAAACCGATGTGAAGCAGACCGCCGATGGCAACTATGATGTGGCTGTTGACCTGCCCGGCTGCAAGAAGGAAGACGTTCAGATGGAGCTGAGCGACGGCTACCTGACCATTCAGGCCGTCCGCAACCACTCCAATGACGAGAAGGACAACAATGGCCGTTATCTGCGCCGTGAGACCTTCTCCGGTACCTGTGCCCGCAGCTTCTATGTGGGTGATGCCGTGAAGAAGGAGGACATCCACGCAAAGTTCGAGGATGGCATCCTGCACATCGTACTGCCCGCACCGCAGCAGCAGAAGGCTCTGCCTGCGAATCCCAATCTCATTGAAATCGAATAATGTTTGTGCATCGGTGTGAGGAACACCGGCGCATAGAACCAACCCCCGGAGAACCGCAAAAAGCTCTTCGGGGTTTTTTGTATTCTGACATCTTTTCGGAAGTGAAAAAGCGTGGTACCTACAACACCGACACGCAAGAGGACGCAGCAGTCAATCTTTTTGAAACCGCCGTCAAACACGCGTAAAAGCGAAAAGAACCCGCTTTCGACATCAAATTGAAGTGAAAGCGGGTTCTTTATTGAAGTGACACCAAGTTGTCACAAAATCACAGTTTTAGAAGGCCTGTGCATCATATTTATAGCGATATTTCGCCGTAAATTCGTTTCTACTTGATGGGGTGAATTATTTCCGACTTGTCAGCCGGTTGAGCAGCATCACAGCCAGGACAATGACACCAATGACGAGAAGAATGCCGACCATGCCGATGAGCATCATGGGCAGGGTGGTCATCCACGAAGAAAGATGAAGCATAAGTGTACCTCCGTTAAGCCATCAGGGTCAGAATCAGGCCGCCTGCAATGACGGATGCGATCTGCCCCGAAACGTTGACGCTGATGGAGTACATCAGCAGGAAATTCTGGTTATCTTCTTCCAATCCCATCTTGTTGACCACACGGCCGCTCATGGGGAAGGCGGAGATGCCGGCTGCACCGATCATCGGGTTCAGTTTTTTGCCTTCGGGCAGGAACAGGTTCAGCAGCTTTGCAAACAGCACGCCGCCTGCGGTATCAAAAACGAAGGCTACCAGACCCAGTGCAAGGATGAGCAGGGTATCGGGCCGGACAAACTTGTCAGCGGTCATCTGCCCGGCCACGGTCAGGCCCAGCACGATGGTGATGAGGTTTGCCAGCACATTCTGCGCGGTTTCGCTGAGGGCGTTCAGTACGCCGCACTCCCGCAGCAGGTTGCCGAACATCAGAAAACCAACTAGAGCTACGCTGGCAGGAGCTACCATACCGGCAATGATGGTTACAACAATGGGGAACAGAATCTTCGTCAGCTGGCTGACATTGCCCTTTTCATAGGGCATCCGGATGCGGCGGTCCTTCTGGGTGGTCAGCAGTTTAATGACCGGCGGCTGCACGATGGGCACCAGAGCCATGTAACTGTACGCTGCCACCATGATGGCACCAAGGTACTGGGAGTTGAGGGTGTTAGCTACAAAAATGGCGGTGGGACCGTCCGCTGCACCAATGACAGCGATGGAAGCAGCATCCTTCAAATCAAAGAAGAAGCCTGCCAGAAACAGGGTGAAGAAAATACCAAACTGCGCTGCGGCACCAAAGAGCATGAGCCACGGTTTTTCCAGCAGGGGGCCAAAGTCGATCATAGCACCAATGCCGATGAAAAGCAGCAGGGGAAACAGCTCGTTGGACATGCCTGCTTCAAACAGGGCAGAAATGGGGCCTACGGTATCGCCCTGCGTGATGGCACCGGACAGCGGCAGATTGACCAGAATGGCACCAAAGCCCATGGGTAAAAGCAGGCTCGGCTCCATTTTTTTGGCGATGGCAAGGTAGATGAGCAATGCACCAATGCCCCACATCACCACCATCTGCCAAGTCAGGTTTCCAAAATTGGAAAACAGACTTGCGAATGTGTTCAGAAAGTTCATAGTTTTCTTGCCTCCTATTGTGCTCCGGTACGGTGACAAGAAAAAGAGACTCCTGCCACAGCACCTTGTCTGTGACAAAAGTCTCAAGCGAACACATGACATCGGGCATTTCTGCCGTGATGACGCTGCCATGCAGCAGTCTCCCGAAGAATAAGCCGGAATACTGCCCTTTACTCCCTTTTATCAGATGTATTAAAACAGAATATGGGAAAACTGTCAAGAAAAATACAGAAATCTTTTCTGTATCTTATGAGGGTCCTTCCGCTGTGGTTCACGCAAGCTGATTACAGCAAAGCATTTCTGAAAGCCCATCGAGAGAAAATCACTCTGCACAAGGCGGCCCCGGAGAGCTGCGATAAGCCCTCCGGGGCCATTTTTGTTTTCTGATATCTTTCCGACAGTGGGAAAGCGTGGTAGAATAGGAGCAAAGCTGATATATGATCAACAGGAGGAGGAAAATCAAGATGGAAACGGTCTATATCGCAGGCGGATGCCTTTGGGGCGTACAGCATTTTTTTGACACAGTGCCTGGTGTACAGATGACTGAAGCCGGCAGAGCCAACGGAACAACGAGTTCTCTGGATGGCCCATACGATGGATATGCAGAATGCGTAAAAGTGGTCTATGATGAGAAAAACACAAACATTTCAGAACTGATGGCACACCTGTTTGAGATCATCGACCCCTACAGCCTGAACAAACAGGGCGTGGACGTTGGAAAAAAGTACCGGACAGGGCTGTACAGTACAGATCCCAGACATCTGGAAGAAGCAAGAGCTTTTATAAACGGCCGGGAGGACCGGGACAAGATCATGCTGGAAGTGCTGCCGCTGACAAATTATGTCCGGAGCGCTGAGGAGCATCAGCACCATCTGGAACGGCACCCTGAAGACTGCAGTTACTGCCATATCCCGGATGCTGTCCTGAATAGATACAGAAATCAGTAAATATGCGATCCTACCATTGCAGTAACACCAATGGAAAGTATCAGGAGCAGGAGAGTGCTCCGCTGGTGCGGAAATTTCTGGCGGATACCGGCATGACGGCGGCGCAGATCGAACGGGTGGCCTATCTGGTGGGGCACCACTGATGGTTCTGGATGTGGCGCTTGGCTGAGAGAGCGAAGCGGCTTCTCAATGGCAAAATAACGGAAAACACCCCTGTGAGCTTTTTAAACTCACAGGGGTGTTTTTAGGCGTTGGGGTCGGTCAGCACAAAGGTCAGCTCGGCGGTGGCGGCGCACTTGCCGTCCACCCACGCCGAGGCTTTGCCCACGCCCACCGGGCCGTGCTGCTCTACCAGTTCACAGTGCAGGGTGAGCACATCGCCGGGGGTGACCTGCTTGCGGAAGCGGGCATTCTTGATGCCGCCGAAGAGGGCCAGTTTGCCCTTATTCTCCGGCAGGCTGAGCGCCGCAACGGCACCGGTCTGGGCCAGTGCTTCCAGAATGAGCACTCCCGGCATCACCGGCTGGCCGGGAAAATGTCCGCAGAAAAATTCCTCGTTGCGGCTTACGCACTTGCGGCCGATGGCCCACTGGCCCGGCTCATAGTCCAGAATGCGGTCCACAAGGGCAAAGGGATAGCGGTGCGGCAGAAGCGCCGCGATCTCCTCACTGTTCAGGGCGTTTGCGTCTGCACGCACGGTGCGGGGTTCTGCCATGGGTCAGCCCTCCCATCTGCGCAGGGCGATGCAGGCGTTGTGCCCGCCAAAGCCCAGACTGTTGCTCAGTGCGTAGGTCATGGCCTGCGCACGGCCAGTGTTCGGCACATAGTTCAGATCACATTCGGGATCGGGCTGCTCATAGTGGATGGTGGGCGGCGCAAACTGGTCATGCAGGGCCAGCGCTGTAAATACGGCTTCGATGCCGCCCGCACCGCCCAGCAGATGGCCGGTCATGCTCTTGGTGCTCACCACAGTCAGCTGCTTTGCGTGTTCGCCGAACACCGCATGGATGGCGGCGGTCTCGCAGGCATCGTTCATGTGGGTGCCGGTGCCGTGGGCGTTGATGTGATCCACCTGCTCCGGTGCGATGCCTGCATCCGCCAGCGTCAGCGCCATGCAGTCGATGGCACCTGCGCCGCCGGGAGCGGGGGCGGTGAAGTGGTAGGCATCGCAGTTGGCACCGTAGCCCACCACCTCGGCGTAGATGTGCGCACCGCGGGCACGGGCATGTTCCAGCTCTTCCAGCACCAGCACACCGCTGCCTTCGCCCATCACGAAGCCGCCGCGCCGTGCGTCAAAGGGCAGGCTGGCTGCATCCGGATCGGTCGCGGTGGAAAGCGCTTTCATGCTGGTAAAGCCGCCGATGCCCAGAGGGCTGATGCAGCTCTCTGCACCGCCGCAGACCATGGCGGTCTCGTAGCCGTCACGGATGCGGTGGAAAGCATCGCCTACGGCATTGGTGCCGCCGGCGCAGGCCGTCACCGGGCAGGTGCACATTCCCTTCAGACCAAAGCGGATGGCCACCTGTGCCGCTGCCATGTTGGCAATGGACATGGGCACGAAATAGGGGCTTACCTTTTCCATGCCCTTCTCTTCACCACGGGTGTGCTGCTCCTCAATGGTGGGCAGACCGCCGATGCCGCTGGAAAGGATGACACCGATCTGTTTGGCTTCTACTTCGGTGTCCAGACCGCTGTCTGCAACCGCTTCAGCGGCGGCAGCAAGGGCCAGAACGGTAAAGCGGGCCATCTTGCGGGCTTCCTTTTTGTCCACGATGGTTTCCGGGTCAAAGCCCTTCACCTCGCCTGCCAGCTTACATTTAAAATCGGTGGTATCGAACTGGGTAATGGGGCCGATGCCGCATTTGCCCGCTTTGGCAGCGGCCCAGCTGTCGGCGGTGTTGTTGCCCAGCGGGTTCACGGTGCCAAGGCCGGTGATCACGACTCTGCGTTTTTCCATGAGAGTTTTCTCCTTTTACATTGCCATGCCGCCGTCTGCACAGAGCACCTGCCCGGTGAGATAGCTGCTTTGTTCTGCGGCAAAAAATGCCACTGCATTTGCCACATCCTCCGGCTTTCCTGCGCGGCCTGCGGGGATGCCCTTTGCCATTTCGGCACGGACGGCTTCTGGCAGGGCGGCGGTCATGTCGGTCTCGATAAAGCCCGGCGCGACCGCATTCACGGTCACATTGCGGCTTGCCAGCTCGCGGGCAAGGCTTTTGGTCAGGCCGATCAGGCCCGCCTTGCTGGCGGCGTAATTGGTCTGGCCGGCGTTGCCCCGCAGGGCCACCACACTGGAAAGGTTCACGATGCGGCCCCAGCGCTGGCGCACCATGCGGCGGGCGGCTTCCTTGCAGCAGAGGAACGCACCCTTAAGGTTTGCGTTCAGCACTGCATCGAAGTCCTCTTCGCTCATGCGCAGGATCAGATTATCGCGGGTAATGCCCGCGTTGTTCACAAGGATATCCACCCGGCCAAAGGCGTTCACCGCCTGTTCAAAGAGCGCTTTGCAGCCCTCGGCAGTGGAAACATCGGCCTGCACAGCCACGGCATCTGCGTTTTCGGCCTTGCACAGAGCCACCGTCTCGGCAGCTGCAGCTTCGCCGTGGCAGTAGTTCACCACCACATTGCAGCCCTGCTTTGCCAGCTGGACGCACACAGCCCGGCCAATGCCCCGGCTTCCGCCGGTGACAACGGCGGTGCGGATGATCGTTTCTTCGCTCATAGCTCTTCCTTCCATGCTGTCAGTGCGGCGTTCAGCTGCTCCGGGGTCTCCACCGAAGCGCAGACCACGCCGGGCAGGGTCTTTTTCACAAAGCCAGCCAGAGCACTGCCCGGGCCGACTTCCAGAATATGGTCTACGCCCAGCTCACCGAGGCGGTGGAGCGTATCTTCCATGTAAACGCTGCTCTGCACCTGCTTCACGAGCAGGGCGGGGATGTTGTCCTGCTCAGCTTTTTCACGGCCAAGGCAGTTGAACAGCACCGGCACCTGCATCTCGCCAAAGGGCTCAGACGAAAAACGCTTTGCCAGTGCATCCCCGGCGGGGGCCATGAGGCGGGTGTGGAACGGGCCGCTCACCTTGAGCGGGATGCAGCGGCGGGCACCGGCTTCTTTGGCCAGTGCGGCGGCTTTGTCCACAGCGGCTTTCTCGCCGCCGATGACCAGCTGACCCGGGCAGTTGTAGTTGCAGATCTGCACGCAGCCCAGCTCTGCAGCCTGCTCACAGCAGGCTGCAAGTGCCTGCCGGTCAAGGTTCAGCACGGCGGTCATGCCGCAGTCAATGCCCTTTGCAGCTTCGGCCATGGCTTTGCCGCGGTAAGCGGCCAGCTCGATAGCCTGCTTTGCGGTGAACACCCCGGCAGCTTCCAGCGCGGAGTATTCGCCCAGCGAAAGCCCGGCCACATAAGCGGGTTTCACGCCCTGCTGGGCCAGCACTGCGGTCACGCCGCAGGCAAAGGCCACCATGCAGGGCTGGGTGTATTCGGTCTGATTCAAAAGGCCGTCCGGGTCCTCAAAGCAGACGCGGTGCAGATCGAAGTCCAGCTCTGCACTGTCAAATGCCGCCCGGAACGCGGGAGAGCCTTCGTAAAATTCTTTGCCCATGCCGGGGTGCTGTGCCCCCTGACCGGCATATAAAACGGCAAGCTTCATTGATTTTGCCTCCATTCGGTCACAAGTTCATCCATCAGCTCCTGTACCGTGCGCATCCGGTCCAGCCTGCCCACGTTGGCCCCGCAGAAGAACAGGCCCTCCTCCACATTGCCCTTTACGGCTTCGATGAGCGCGTGGGTGATGCAGTAGGGCACCTTGGCGGGGTCGCAGGTCTTCAGGCAGCGGGCACAGTGCCGGGGAGGGAAGCGGGTCCCCTCTGCCAGCGCCTGCACCAGCGGGGTGTTCAGTGCACGGCCCGGCATTCCCACCGGGCTGTGGATGATCCGTACATCCTCGGGCCGGGCGTTCAGCAGAACGTCCTTGTAGCCCTGGGATGCGTCGCACTCGTAGGTGGTGATAAAGCGGGTGGCAAGCTGTACGCCTGCAGCGCCCATTGCGGTAAAGTGGGCCATGTCGGCACCGGTGTACACGCCGCCTGCCACAAATACAGGGATGCTGTGGCCAAACTGTGCTTCAAAGGGCTTTACCTCGGCCAGCACCTCAGGCAGGATGTCATCGAGGGTCTGGCATTTGCCTGCCAGCAGGTCATCTTCGGCAAAGCCGAGGTGTCCGCCTGCCTTGCAGCCTTCGATCACCACAAAATCAGCGGTGCGGCCAAACTCTTTGGCCCAGCGGCGCAGGATGAGCTTTGCGGCTCTTCCGCTGGAAACGATGGGCGCGATGGCAACATCCGTTGTGCCCACGATGCCGGGCAGCTCCAACGGCAGGCCCGCGCCGGACACCACCGCGTCCACGCCCGCTTCCACAGCGGTGCGGATCGCGGCCGCATAATCCTGCGTTGCCACCATGGCGTTGATGGCTACCATGCCCGCGCCCTTTGCAATCTGCTTTGCTTTTTTAATTTCCACTGTCAGTGCACGGTGGTTGGCGCTTGCCGGGTCGCGGGCAAAGTCCGGCTCCCGGTAGCCTGCATCGGCGGTGGAGATGCACCCCATGCCGCCGCAGGCTGCAACAGCACCGGCCAGCCCGCCGAGGGAAACGCCCACACCCATGCCGCCCTGTAGGATGGGCACAGACAGGGTCTTTCTGCCGAGGGTCAGCATTCGGTGCTCAGCGCGGCAATGCGCTGCCTCCCGCTGTTCCACAGGTCTGCAAGAATATCCGCCACCGGGCGCACCTCGTGCAGCATGCCTGCCACCTGACCGGCCATCAGGCTTCCGGTGGTGGTGTCGCCCTCAAACACGGCGCGGCGCAGGCTGCCAAGGGTGTACTTTTCCAGATCCATCTTGTCGGCACCGGCGTTTTCCTGCCGGACATATTCGCGGCTCATGCGGTTTTTCAGCACCCGCACCGGCGCACCCACGCTGCGGCCGGTCACGATGGTATCGCTGTCTTTGGCCTTGAGCAGGGCGGCTTTGTAGTTTTCATGGATGGGGCACTCCTCGCTCACCAGCAGGCAGGTGCCTACCTGCACGCCGCAGGCACCCAGAGCCAGAGCTGCTGCCAGCTGGCGGCCATCGGCGATGCCGCCAGCCGCAATGACGGGTACATTTACGGCATCCACCACCTGCGGCACCAGCGCCATGGTAGCCATTTCGCCCACATGGCCGCCGCTCTCGGTGCCCTCAGCAATGACAGCATCGATGCCCAGCGGCTCCAGATGCTTTGCCAGCACGGCGGCGGCGACAACCGGGATCACCTTGATGCCTGCCGCTTTCCACGCGGGGATATATTTGCCCGGGTTGCCTGCACCGGTGGTCACAACGGGCACGCCCTCTTCCACCACGATCTTGGCAAACTCATCTGCCTGCGGATGCATGAGCATGATGTTCACGCCAAAAGGCTTGTCGGTCAGCTCTTTACAGCGGCGGATGTTCTGGCGCAGGGTGTCGGCGTTCATGCCGCCCGCACCAATGATGCCCAGCGCACCCGCGTTGGAGCAGGCGGCGGCAAACTCGCCGGTGGCAATGTTGGCCATGCCGCCCTGAATGATGGGGTATTTTGTGCCTAGAATTTCATTTAAAAGTTTCATAGTTTTATCCTATCGGTAAGCGTCCTCGCCCTCTCAGTCTCGCTCTGCTCAACAGCTCTCCCAAGGGGAGAGCCCTTGGCAGTACGGTAAACTTTTCGGTTTTGCCAAAGGCTCCCACTTTGGGGGAGCTGTCACCGAAGGTGACTGAGAGGGCGAGCCCGTTTGCCGAACATGATTTTTACTCTTTGTATTGAAAAATTGCGCCGCCCCATGTCAGGCCGCCGCCAAAGCCGATGCAGGCCAGAAGCTGGCCCGGCTGCAGCTGCCCGTTCTCGGCAAGCTCGTTCAGGGCTACCGGGATGCTGGCGGCGCTGGTGTTGCCGTGGCGGTCCATGTTCTTGTAGAACTTTGCTGGGTCGGCCTTCAGCGCCCGCACGCAGTGGTCGATGATGCGGCTGTTGGCCTGATGGCAGACCACCCACTCAAGATCATCGAGGGTCAGCTGTGTTTCATCCAGCACAGTGTGCAGGCACTTGGGCAGGGCATCCACTGCAAAGCGGAATACGGCCTTGCCGTCCATGGTGATGGGCGCAGAACCTGTGCGGTTCGGCCCGCCCGCATGGAGAACATCGCTGCCGCGCGCGCCCAGCGTCAGAGCAAAGGGAGTGTCCGACAGCTGAAAAATGGCAGCACCGGCTCCATCCCCAAACAGTACACAGGTGGAGCGGTCGGCGGGGTCCATCAGGCGGGAAAGGGCTTCGCACCCAATGACGAGGGCATACTGTCCACCCAAAGTTGTCAGCAGTCCCCGCGCCACGGCTATGCCGTAGAGGAAGCCGGAACAGGCCGCGTTGACATCCAGCGCAGGCCGGTCCTCGGGAAGGCCCAGCGCCGCCTGCACCTGACAGGCTACACTGGGGGTCGCGTCTGGGGCGGACAGGGTGGCACAGATGCAGCACCCGATCTGCGCAGGGGCAAGGCCGCTGCGGGCCAAAGC
Source organism: Faecalibacterium sp. BIOML-A4 (assembly GCF_009679665.1). Classification (NCBI taxonomy): domain Bacteria; kingdom Bacillati; phylum Bacillota; class Clostridia; order Eubacteriales; family Oscillospiraceae; genus Faecalibacterium; species Faecalibacterium sp. BIOML-A4. The sequence goes on from NZ_WKZG01000007.1 coordinate 73,280, forward strand.
CTGCTTTGCGGCGGAAATGGCCAGCGTGGCGGCAGATTCATCCTCCGTGCACCAGTGCCGGGTGCGGATGCCGGTGCGGCTGGTGATCCACTCGTCACTGGTATCCACCATGCGGCTCAGATCTTCGTTGGTGACCGTTCGGCCGGGGATGGCCCCGCCGGTGGCGATCAGCTGTAAACCACTCATGCGTTCCTCGTTTCTCCGATCTGGCGGTATTTTTTATAGCGCTGGTCGGCCAGCTGGCGGCCGCTCATGCGGCACAGCTCTTTCAGGTGCACCCGCAAAGCAACATCCAACTGTTCAAACAAGGCTGCGTGGCTGCGCTGTGCGCCGCCCAACGGTTCCGGGATCACCTGCTCCACGATGCCATCGCTGTACAGATCCTGCGCGGTCAGCTTCATCATCTCGCAGGCTTCGCCGCTGCGGGAAGCATCCTTCCACAGAATGCTGGCAAAGCCCTCGGGGCTGAGCACCGAGTAAACGGCATTTTCCAGCATGAGGATGTGGTTTGCCACACCCAGTGCCAGCGCACCGCCGGAAGAGCCTTCGCCGGTGACAACGGCAATGACCGGCACGGTCAGGCCGCTCATTTCCATCAGGTTGCGTGCAATGGCTTCGCCCTGACCGCGCTCCTCGGCATCCTTGCCGGGGTAAGCGCCCGGCGTGTCAATGAAGGTGATGATGGGCCGGCCAAACTTTTCGGCCTGCTTCATCAGGCGCAGGGCCTTGCGGTAGCCCTCCGGCCCCGGCATACCAAAGTTACAGGCCAGATTTTCTTCCAGTGTGCTGCCCTTGCGGTGGCCGATGACCGTCACCGGCAATCCGTGAAAACGGGCGATGCCGCCCAGAATGGCAGGGTCTTCCTTGCACTGACGGTCGCCGCGCTGCTCAAAGAAGTCGGTGAACAGGGCAGAAACGGTCTCATCAATGTGGGGGCGCTCCGGGTGCCGGGCCAGAAACACCCGATCCTCGGCGGTCAGCGGGCCGCAGGTGCGCAGGATCTCGTCCTCTTCCACAGCCAGCTCTGCCAGCTCGGAGGCATGGGCCGTGATGGCATCCATCTCGTTGCCGCTGCCTTTCAGCGCGGCAATCTGGGCATCCAGCGGAGCCAGCTGCTCTAAAATTTCCTTGATCATTCGTGTTTTCCTCCTGCATGGAGCTGCAAGACCTGGATCAGGGTATCCCGCAGCTGGCTGCGGGGCACCACCTGATCCACAAAGCCGTGCTCCATCTGGAACTCGCTGCGCTGGAATCCGGCAGGCAGCTTTTCGCCAATGGTCTGCTCAATGACCCGCGGACCTGCAAAGCCGATCAGCGCGCCAGGCTCTGCCAGCATGATGTCGCCAAGGCTTGCAAAGCTGGCCGTCACACCGCCGGTGGTGGGGTGGGTGAGCACACTGATGTACAACCCGCCCTTTGCCGAAAAGCGCTGGATGGCGGCACTGGTCTTTGCCATCTGCATCAGGCTGAAAATGCCCTCCTGCATCCGCGCGCCGCCGCTGGCCGAAAAAATAACCAGCGGCAGGTGCTTTGCGGCGGCGTACTCGATGGCGCGGGTGATCTTGTCGCCCACGGCAGTGCTCATGCTGCCCATGAAAAAGCGGCTGTCCAGCACGGCAGCCACGCAGGCCACCCCGCCGATGCGGCCGGTGGCCGTTACAGCGGCTTCGCGCAGGCCGGTCTTGTTCTGGGCGGCGGCAAGCTTTTCACGGTAGCCCGGAAAATGCAGCACATCCTGTGGAGCAAGGTCGGCATCCAGTTCCCGGAAGCTGCCGTGGTCCAGCACCAGACTGAGCCGGTAGTACCCGCCAATGGGCATGTGGTAGCCGCAGTTGGGGCAGACGTAAAGGCTTCTTGCCCACAGGGTGCGTGCGGCGCGGCGGCCGCACTGCTTGCACTCCACAAACTGCTGCTCGTGCCAGACGGCACCGGCATCCCGCTTGGCCTTCAGCTGGAAGGTGCGCTCCCGCATTCGGCCGGGGAAAAGATCTCGGATATCGTTCATTGCTTTTTGCCTCAGATATGTGCGGTGATGTAGTTGTAGATATCGCCCACGGTCTTGAGCTTTGCCAGCTCTTCGTCCGGGATGGACACGCCGCAGGCATCTTCCAGAGCCATGTTCAGCTCCACGGCATCCAGACTGTCGGCCTCCAGATCCTCGGTCAGGCTGGCCTCCATGGTCACCTTGTCCTCGTCGCAGTTCAGGGTATCAACAACGATCTTCTTCATTTCTTCAAACGTCATGGTAGTAGTCTCCTTTGATTTGTTTTGAATATCTAAATTTTTTGAAGTTTCTTGCGAACACGACCATTATAGCCGAATCGTTGGATAAGTCAAGAATAATAGTTAAAATATTTTATCTTTTACAATTCTGACACAGTTTCCTTCCTTTTATATATTGTCCTCTTTTACGCCGGTGTGCAGTGTGGTATACTTGACCCAGCAGTCTGAGAACAGTGTTTCCCTGTGAGGGAAAGGAGCCTTCCGATGATTACGATTTCAGAGCGCAGAGAGCATGAATCTGCAAAAAGTTTTGTTCTGCGGGTATTGATCGATAATATTATCAATACCCGTCTGGAGCCGGGTGAAAAACTGAACGAGCCGGAATTGTGCGAACAGCTGGGGGTGAGCCGCACCCCCTTCCGGGAAGCAGAGCTGGAGCTGGCGCAGCGGCGGCTCATTGAGATCCGGCCCAAGATCGGCACCTATGTTTCTCTCATCGATGCAGAGCTGGTGGAAGAAGTGCGCCATCTGCGCGCTGTGCTGGAAGCAGAGATCGCCCGCATGGCGTGCGAAAAGCTGACCCCGGCGGATATCGACCAGCTGTGGGAGAACGTGGCGCTCTGGCGCATGTACATTGAGCGTGCACAGGAAGAAAAGATCTTTGAGCTGGACAAGGGGTTCCACCGGCTGCTTTATGTGCAGTGCGGCTGCCCGTACTGGTACGATCTGGTGGAAAATCTGGCTCCGCATTTTGACCGCACCACCATCCTCAGCTTCCGCTGCAGGCCCGCAAAAACGATCTACGAAGATCACGTCAGCCTGCTGAAAGCCATTGAACAGAAGGATGCGGCGGCAGCACACCGCATTGCCGGGCAGCATATGCAGCGCTACACGGAGAACCTTTCTGCGATCCGGGAAGCATTCCCACACTATTTCAAAGCTTGAAACAACCGTATCACGTTCAGAAATGCCGTATCTATGCCAAAAGATGCGGCATTTTTTTGTGCAGTTTTTTGCCGGAAACGGCTTGACAGAGATTATGAAATGTTATATATTTTAGTCAATGAAATATATAACATAAAAGCCGGATCTCTAAATCAGGAAGAAAGGTGGATACCATGAAAAAACAATACGATGTGGTCATCATCGGTGCGGGTGTCGTGGGCAGCGCCATTGCACGCGAACTTTCGCGCTACAAATTGAGCATTGCAGTGCTGGAAAAAAATCTGGATGTCTGCAACGAGACCAGTGGCCGCAACTCTGCGGTGGTGCACGGCGGCTTTGCCAACCCCATTGGCAGCCTGAAAGCGAAGTGCTGCGTAGAAGGCAACCGCATCATGGATCAGCTGGCCGAAGAGCTGAACTTCCCGTTCAAGCGTTGCGGCAAGGTGCTGGTGGGCAACACCCCCGAGGACATGGAGCAGCTGGAGCGCACCATGAAGCAGGGCGCTGTCAACGGCTGCACCGGCCTTGAGATGATCGATGAAGCAAAGCTGCACGAGCTGGTGCCAGCCGTGGTGGGCAAGTTTGCCATGTGGTCCAAAAACAGCGGCATCATGGACCCGTTCCTGTACACGGTGGCACTGGCCGAGAACGCACACGCCAACGGCGTGGACTTCTTCTTTGACCACAAGGTAGAGGCTATCACCCGGGAAAATGAGCGGTACTACCTGCATACTGCCCATGGCGATTTCTGCACCCGCTGGGTGGTCAACGCCGCTGGTCTGGGCGCAAAGCAGATCTCCGACCTGCTGGGCCTGACCGACTACCGTGTCATCGGCTCCCGCAGCAACTACATCATCCTGCACAAGCGCATGGGCAAGCTGCTGCCCATGCCGGTGTACCCGGTGCCCAGCAACACCTACATGGGCATCCACATCACCCCCACCGTGGACGGCAACGTGACTGTTGGCCCGGACGCGGAGAACACCGATGTGCTGGACGACTACAGCGTGCCGCAGGCCAACATGGACAGTCTGGCCGTGGAGGGCGCAAAGCTGTGGCCCCACATCTTTAAAAAGGATCAGATCCGCACCTTCGCCGGCATCCAGCCCAAGTGGGTGGATGAAAACGGTGCCATTCAGGACTGGAAGGTGGAGATCCGGGACGACGTAGCACCCAATGCCGTCAACCTCGTGGGCATTGAATCCCCGGGCCTGACCGGCAGCGTGCCGCTGGCCCGCTACGTCATCGGTCTGATGCAGGAGCGCGAAAAGTTTGAGGAAAACCCAGACTTTGACCCGCACCACAAGGGCATCGTCAAGTTTGCCGAGTGCACGCCGGAACAGCAGGCAGAGCTCATCGCGCAGGACCCCGATTACGGCGAGATGATCTGCAGCTGTGAGGAAGTGACCAAGGCCGAGATCCTGCAGGCTATCCACAACCCGCTGGGCGTTTCCACCATGACCGGCATCAAGTACCGCACCCGCGCCATGATGGGCGGCTGTCAGGGCGGCTTCTGCCAGATGAAGATCGAACACTTCATTGAGCAGGAGCTGGGCACCGAGCCGGAGAATGTGCGTTACAGCCGTCAGGGGTCATGGGTACTCACCGGCAATATGCGGAAGGAGGAGAACTGAGCGATGGAACAGAAAGACGTTGTGATTATCGGCGGCGGCCCTGCAGGTCTTGCCGCAGCGGTGGAGCTGCACAAGCAGGGCATCCGCAACATGATCATTCTGGAGCGCGAGGCGATGCTGGGCGGCATCCTGCGCCAGTGCATCCATGACGGCTTCGGTCTGGGCCGCTTCGGCGAGAGCCTGTCCGGCCCGGAATATGCACAAGCGTTCATTGATGAAGTGAACAAGCGTGAGATCCCTTACGAGACCAGCGCCACGGTGCTGAGCCTGACGGAGGATCGTGTCGTCACCGCCTCCACCCGCAGCGGCCTGCGCCAGTATCAGGCAAAGGCTGTGGTGCTTGCCATGGGCTGCAAGGAGCGCAGCCGCGGCGCACTGGGCATTCCCGGCGAGCGTCCGGCAGGCGTGTTCACCGCAGGCACCGCGCAGGCTTACATGAACCTCTACAACCGGATGCCCGGCAAGGAGGTCGTCATCCTCGGCTCCGGCGATATCGGCATGATCATGGCACGCCGCATGACGCTGGAAGGCGCTCATGTGCAGGCAGTGTTCGAGCTGATGCCTTACCCCTCCGGCCTGCCGCGCAACATCGTGCAGTGTCTGGATGACTACAATATCCCGCTCTATCTCAGCCACACCGTCACCGAGATCCATGGCCGTGACCGTCTGACCGGCGTGACCATCTCCGAGGTGGACGCGAACCGTCGGCCCATCCCCGGCACCGAGAAGGAGTACAAGTGTGATACGCTGATCCTCTCCGTGGGCCTGATCCCGGAGAACAAGCTGCTGGAGGATGCCGGCATCGCCATTGACCCCCACACCAACGGCGCTGTGGTGGACGAGAACCTGCAGACCAACGTGCCCGGCGTGTTCTCTGCCGGCAATGTGCTGCATGTGCATGATCTGGTGGACTTTGTTTCTATGGAGTCCGAGGCACTGGCACGCCATGCTGCCGCCTACGTTGAGGGCAAGGGCATCGACCCCTGCACGCTAGACGTGAAGTGCGGCGAGGGCGTGGGCCACACCATTCCGCAGAAGGTCAGCGGCAAGAACGACTTTAGCCTGTCGCTGCGCGTGCGGAACCACTACCGTGACTGCCGCATCGTGGTGCGCCAGAACGGTGTGGAAGTTGCTGCCAAGAAGATGAAGAAAGCCATTCCTGCGGAGATGATCCAGTTCAAGGTCTCTGCTGCCAAGCTGCAGGAAACGGGCGCACTGGAGGTGTCGGTGGAATGAAAAAGCAATTTACTTGTATCGTCTGCCCCAACGGCTGCGAGATCGAAGCCGAAGTTGAAAATGGTCAGGTGATCTCGGTCACCGGTCACACCTGCCCCCGCGGCGAACAGTATGTCCGTCAGGAGCTGACTGCGCCCCGTCGCACCATCGCCAGCTCAGTGCTGGTTAAGGGCGGCGAGCTGCCTGTCACCAGCGTCCGCCTGACCAAGGCCATCCCCAAGGATATGATCTTTCCGGTGATGGACGAGATCCGCAAGGTGGTGCTGACCGCCCCCGTCAAGGCGGGCACCATCGTGCTGCACAACGTCTGCGGGCTGGACAGTGACGTGATGGTCACCAAGAATGTGGATGCCTGCTGACCGGCTGAAATAAAGAAATACGGAAAAACAGTCCTGATCGTCTGCCTGCTTTTACAGCGGACACGGTCAGGGCTGTTTTGATGCTATAAACCTGTTGACATGATATGAAAATGGGCTTGTGATGGCCCCGACGTGGGAAAGGACTGCGGCAAACGCCAAAAGCGGGCAATGCCGCAGCACATGGCTGGTCTGTACAGGCGCGGCCCATGCACTGGGTGTGGAGCCTGCCGGCATTGCAAAAATACGGGCACAAAAAGAACTGTTTGCATTTTGGAAACGAGATGCTATACTATTGATTGTACATACAACGATGTAGATACAACTTCCTGCAATGAAGCCCGGAGGAGCCTATGGATATTACGGAACGAAAAATCACAAAGATCGCACGCGAAGCGGAAAAACTGGTCCTGCTCACGATGCGGGAGGAAGGGGTCGGCACAGCAGAGATCGACCTGATCCATGCAGTGCGGCATCACCCCGGCTGCACGCAGGCGCAGCTGGCGGAACTGCTGCACGCAGATAAGGCTGCCATTGCGCGGCGGACAAAAAATCTGGAAGCAAAGGGTCTTCTGATCCGCAGAGATGCCCCCAGCGACCGGCGCAGCCAGCTGCTGTACCCCACCAAAAAGGCGGAAAGCCTGAGATCCTCCAAGGCAGAGATCGAAGCGGCCTTTTACGAATACCTGACCAATGTGCTCACCGCCGAGGAAGCCGCTGCCTTTGCCGCTGCGCTGAACAAGCTGTACACAGCATCCAAGACCGAGAGCCGCGCGGGCTTCCCGCATTTCCGGAAAGCTGCAGGAAGTGAGGCTGCTCATGAAAAAGGATAAAACGTTCCGCCCGGACAGGGTGCTCTCCTATTTCAAAGCAGAGTGGCTCCCGCTGGCCTTTGTCACGCTGTCGGGCCTTGTGTATAACATCGGCCTGCTGGCAACGCCTTGGTTCGAGGGCCGGCTGGCCCAGTGCCTTGCCGACATTCTGGGCGGCAGCGAGACGGCGGCAAAAATGGCCATGCTGGTGCTGGCCTATATCGTGGTCACGCTGGCGGTGCAGGCGGCGCGCTTTATCAAGCGCTTTTATGTCCGCCGCTTTGCCAACAACATCAACCGCCGGATGAAGGGCATCCTGTATGCCAATCTGGTGCGGCAGAGCCGGGCGGCGCTGGAAAAAGAAGGCGCCGGTGAACTGATGACCAAGGCCATCTCGGATGTGGACGACTGCGTAGAGGGGATGCGCAAGTTCACCACCGAGATCTTTGATACCGGCGTGGCGCTGGTGGGCTATGCTGTGATGCTGCTGGTGTACGACTGGCGGCTGGCGCTGCTCAGCCTGCTGTTCACGCCGTTTTCCTACATGTGCGCGGCATGGATGAAAAAGCCGGTGCAGCGCGCCGGTGCGGCGTACAAAAAGGCGGCAAGTGCGCTGAGCGCTGCCACCCTCGACCGCGCCCGGAATGCTGTGACCTACCGCATTTACGGCTGTGAGGATGCCCGCGTAGAAAAGTACGAGGAAGCCCTGAACACCTACGAAAAAACAGCCGTGCGCAACAATGTGTGGCAGTCCGCTCTGCCGCCGCTGTATCTGGCAGCGTCCGAGGCAGGCGTGCTGTTCATTTTGTGGTTCGGCGCTAAAAATGTGCTCGGCTCCGGCTGGAGCACATGGGACATTGCGGCGTTCACCACCTTCCTTTCCTGCTTCACGAAACTGGTGGTCAAATCCTCCAAGGTGGCAAAGCTGTTCAACTCGGTGCAGAAAGCCGAGGTCTCGTGGAAGCGCATCAAGCCGCTGATGAAGCAGCCGGAACAGCTGGAAGCCCTGCATATCCCGGCGGCGCAGGACGTGACGCTGGAAAACCTCTCCTTTTCCTATGGCGAAGGACCCATCTTTTCCGGCCTGAGCCTGACGGCGCACCCCGGCGATATCATTGGTGTCACCGGCCCGGTGGCCTGCGGCAAATCCACCTTCGGCAGGGTGTTCCTGTGCGAAGCACCCTACGGCGGCTCGGCAAAATTTGGCAAAACGGAATTTGCTGCCATGACCCCGCGGCAGATCTCTGCCACCGTTGGTTACTTGGGCCATGATCCGGAGCTGAGCGCCGATACGGTGCAGAACAATGTTCTCTGCGGCAGTGAACAGGATGCCATGCCGTGGCTTGCTGCCGCCGCGTTGGACGGCGAAGTGCTGGCCATGGAAAACGGTGTGGATACCGTCATCGGCCCCAGCGGCACCCGCCTTTCCGGCGGTCAGGCCCAGCGCTTGGCACTGGCAAGAACGCTGGCCCACCCGCGCCCGGTGCTGATCCTGGACGACCCGTTCTCTGCGCTGGACCGCCATACCGAGGATACCGTGTTTGCCGATTTGCAGAGCGATGCAAAGGATAAGGTGGTCTTCTTCATCTCGCACCGGCTGTACCACTTCCCGCAGATGCAGAAAGTGATCTTTATGGACGGCGGTAAAACCACCGTTGGTACCCATGCCCAGCTGATGGAAACGGTTCCGCTGTACCGCCAGCTGTACGAGAGCCAGACGGTGCAGAAAGAAGGCGATCTGGATGAAGAGTAAAAAGGATAACGGCGTATTTGAAACCATCCGCATGGCCGCCATGTCGCATCATCTGCTCACGGCGGGCACCATCCTGTGCGTGGCGGCATCGGTGGTGGCATCACTGCTGCCGCCGCTGCTGCTGGCCGGTATCATTGACCGGCTCACCGCAGGCATCCCGCTCACCTTTGCAGCAGTGCTGCTGTACTTTGGCAGTCTGGCGCTGGAAGGGGGGCTTTCCTCCGCGCAGGAAAGCCTGCTGGTGCTCTTTGGCCAGAAAATGACCCACGCGCTGCGGTCGGAAATGTCCCGGAAGCTTACCCGGCTGCCCGCAAGCACGCTGGCAGGCCAGAACCCCGGCGAGGTGGCGGCACGCTTTTCCGGCGATGTGGACACGGTGGAAGCGCTGTTCACCTCCGGCATCATCAGCATGGCGGCAGATGCCTGCCGCATCATTTCCATCATGGCGGTCATCGCGGTAAAAAACACCGGCATTGCGCTGGTGCTGCTGCTGGTGCTGCCGCTGTTTGCGGTGTTCACCCGCCATGTGCAAAAGCGGATGCTGGCCGCACAACTGGATAACCGCCGTGCCGTTGCGGCTGTCTCCGGTCAGGTGCCGGAGACGCTGCACAACATCCGCACCATCCGGGCGCTGGGGCTGGAAAGCTATAGGGAACGCCGCTATGACCGCTGCATCGGCGAGAGCTACGCCGCTATGGAGCGCACCAATTTTTACGATGCCATCTATTCGCCGGTGGTGCTGGCGCTGAACGCGGTGGTGGCAGGCATCGTGATGCTGCTTTCCGCTTCCGGCAATGCCATGGTGCTTACATTCTTTGGGATGTCGGTGGGTACCTCGGTGGCGATCATCAACTACATTTCCCGCATTTTTGCTCCCATTGAGAGCCTTGGCATGGAGATCCAGACCATCCAGTCGGCCATGGCGGGTGTCAAGCGCATCGATGCCTTTCTCGCTCAGCCGGAACGCACGATCCCTGCCGAGCGCCGGACCGCTGCGCGCGGGGATGTGGAGCTTGCGCATGTGACCTTCGGCTATGGCGAAAAGCCCGTCCTGAGTGATTTCTCCATGACGGTAAAGAAGGGCGGGCAGGTCACGCTGGTGGGCCGCACCGGTGCGGGCAAGAGCACGGTGTTCAAGCTTCTGCTGGGCCTGTACCAGCCGCAGGCGGGCACTGTTACCATTGGCGGCGTGGATGTGGCACGCATCACCGACCGCGAGCGCCGCACTTGCATCGGCTGCGTGGAGCAGCATTTCTCCCGTGTGCCGGGCACCGTGCTGGAGCAGATCACGCTGGGCGATCCGCAGATCACTGCAGAGATGGCACGGAATGCGGCAAAGCTTGCGGGCATTGACGAAGCCATTCAGGCCCTGCCGGAAGGCTGCGACACCGTTTGCAGCGATGGCATGTTCTCGCAGGGCGAGTGGCAGCTGCTGTCTATTGCCCGCGCTGCGGCGGCGGACCCGGCTGTGCTTTTGCTGGACGAGGTCACGGCAAATCTGGACGCTGAAACGGAAGCCCGTGTGCTGGAAGCACTGCGCCGCGCCTCTGCAGGCCGCACGGTGCTCTCAGTCTCCCATCGCATTTACGAAAACCTGGGCGGCAGAACGGTGAAGATCGAGCCGCAGAACATGTGAACCGAAACATTTTTCGCAATGCACGAAAAACGTTTCATCTCTTGACAGAACAGGCGCTGTGCTGTAAAGCAAGGTGCGAAAGCTGGGCAAAGCTCATCTCGTTCTTTCAGGAGTGGTAAGGAAGATCAAAAATCGGTTTTTTCATGTCAGACATGAAGATACTTCTTGTTCTTTCGCAGAGAAAGGAATATAATGGGAGAGATAAGATCACCAGCATGCACATGATAAAACTTGGAGTGAGCTCAAGGTAAGAGGAAGATGATTTCTTTCCCGGCAGGACTGTGCTATACTGACAAAAAGATCTCCGGGTGCAGCGCAAAAGCTGCTGCAGGGAAGCTGAAACTTACAGAAATGAGGAACACACACGGCAATGGCACAGCACGAACGCGGCACGGCATATTATCATCTTCCGGGACTGTTTGAATTTTATGAACTGTACCGTGTGTTTCTGCCGCTGTTCCGTGAACACAGGGAATATTTTTACGACTGGTGCGAGATCGGTTCGGTCTACGGTGCACCGGCCGACTGCATCTGGGGCGGGGGCCGCACTGGCTTTGGCGATGCACAGCCGCACCGGGTGCTTGCACTGATGCAGGAATATGGCATATCGGCCCGGCTCACCTTCAGCAATTCGCTGCTCCGAGAAGAGCACCTTGCAGACCGGAAATGCAATGCCCTCTGTGCGCTGTTTGAAAAAGAAAACCGTGTGCAGAATGGTGTCATCGTCCATTCGGACCTGCTGCTGGACTACCTGAAAAGGCAGTATCCGGGCCTTTATTTCGTGTCCTCCACAACAAAAGTCCTTACAGATTTTCAGCAGCTCCGCAGAGAGACGGAACGGGAAGAGTTCCGCTATGTTGTGCCGGATTTCCGCCTGAACAAGTCGTTTGCAGAGCTGGATACCCTGCCGCAGGATCAGAAGGACAAGGTGGAATTTCTGTGCAACGAATGCTGCTGGTACGGCTGCCGGGACAGAAAGCGCTGCTACGAGAATGTCAGCCGCAAAAATCTGGGCGAGGACTGCCCGGACCACCGCTGCACAGCGCCGGGCGCACAGCAGGGCTATCGTTTTTCAAAGGCAATGGAAAACCCCGGCTTCATCGGGGCCGGGGATATCCGCAAAGTTTATCTGCCCGGCGGCTTTTCCAACTTCAAGATCGAGGGGCGGGGCCTGGGCAGCGCGTTGATACTGGAATTTCTGCTTTACTACATGACAAAGCCTGAGTATCAGCTGCGCGTCCGGGAAGAAATTTATCTGGACAACATGCTGGATCTGTTCTGATGGCCCTGAGCCGCGTTCATATTTGCTTCCGTGATGCATCTTGCCGCCTTCGGGCGGCTTTTGTTTTAGGATGTACTGATTGACACCCTCAAAAGCATCCTGCAGGGAGGTGCGGCCTGCATTGTTCTCGGAACGCTATGTGGACCGTATGATCTCTTACCATGCAGGAATTTTCCGTTCCCTGATCGCAGGCGGCGAAATTCGGGATGAGGACCCGGATACATTGGCATGGATGTACGTTTCCCCGGTCATCACCCTGCTCAGTGTCTGCGACCGCCAGCCGGAACGAGAAGCCGAAAGCCTTGAAAAGTTGGACGCCCATGTAAAGCTGTTCTTCCGTACCTTTAACATTGAACGAGGTGAAAAATGAAATCATCCGATGAATCAATACGAAGGGTGGTGTGAAATAATGGCTTCCAGCAAAGAATATCTTCATTTTATTTTGGAACAGCTATCAGATTTGGATGATATCTCGTATCGGTCTATGATGGGAGAATATATCCTTTATTATCGCGGTAAAATCGTCGGCGGAGTCTATGACGACAGATTGCTTGTAAAGAAAACAAGATCTGCTTTGGAATGTATGCCTGCGGCGGCATCATGGAGCCGGTGGCCGTCTGGGTACGCAAGGGCGGCGAGTGGGCCATCATCCACCGCTGCAAACGCTGCGGAAAGCTCAGCTCCAACCGGGTGGCGGCAGACGACAATCCCATGAAGCTCATGAGCATTGCCATGAAGCCCCTGTGCTCTCCGCCGTTTCCGCTGGACTATCTTGAGGAAATGACCGCCTTGATGGGCGGCGATGGACGGATGCGGTAAGCCGCAGCCAAAAACAAAAAAGTCGCTGTGTCGGAGAAGCGCTCTGCGACACAGCGGCTTTTTACAACTTACTGCACTCATCATGGAACAATCGGGCGTTCTGTGCTATATTCTTTAAAGAGCCTAAAGCATTGCTGCCGGGCAGATCACCGTCAACGGCACGGCAGACGGGAAAATGGAAGAAACTGTGTCGGAGAAGGCATAAGGATATAGGGGGACGCTTCGATGGAGTATATCCGAATCACAAAAGAAAACATCGACAAGGAACACATCTGTTGTGCCATGTCCGGCAAACAGAGCCTTGCCAAGAAGGACTGGCTTAAGCAGCGATTTGAGGAGGGGCTTGTTTTTTACCGCAGTGCGGAGCGCGGCAAATGCTTTATCGAGTACATCCCGGCAGAAAACGCATGGGTGCCCATTGAAGCGGCAGGCTGGCTTTATATCAACTGTCTGTGGGTCTCCGGCTCCTTGAAAGGGCACGGCTATTCCAGCGAGCTGCTGGAAGAATGCCTTCGGGATGCCAAGGCGCAAGGCAAAAACGGCGTTTGTATTCTGTGTGCAGAGGGGCGCAAACGAGAATTCCTTGCTGACCCAAAGTTTTTGAACCATAAGGGCTTTAAGGTTTCGGACATCTCCGATTGCGGGATCAACCTCATGTGCCTGCCCCTTGCAGAGAATGCCCAGCCGCCAAAATTCAAGGCCTGCGCCAAGCATCCCAAGGTGGAGGAAAAAGGCTTTGTCCTCTACTATACCGACCAGTGCCCCTACACCTATTATTGGGTGCCAAAGGTGCAGGAGGCTGCAAGGGAACACGGGATTCCGTTCAATGCCATCCACATCACCGAGAAAGAGACGGCACAGAATGTGCCCGCACCCGTCACAACATACGCGTTGTTCCGGGATGGGAAGTTTGTGACCCAGAGCATCCAGTCGGACAAGAAATTTTTGAAATTGGCGGCAGAATAATTCAATCAAGCAAAACGCCAGACGCTCAGACGCAGTGCAGCCCATAGAATTGGGGTGCGCTGCGTTTTTTATTTTGGAAGATAAAGAATAGAAGTCCCTGCAATGAAAAAAATAAGGACGGCTTCGCTTCTCCTGCTTATGGTTCTGGGAACCGGGCTGGTGCTGATGGCTCCAAGGTGAAGGAAAAGCGGTTCCGTTATAGCTGCCATTATAATGTACGGCATCCGGGTCAATGCGATGGACAGTCCGGCTACGGTGTAACAAAACTGGACGCAATCGTAGAGAGTATCGTATGCACCAAGTTTTCGGAGATTTTAGAGTGTTCCAAAAGCAAGCTGCTTCAGGATATGCTTCGCAAGGACATGGAAGTAGCGCAGAAAGAAGTATCACGTGTAAAGAGTGAACTCGACCTCAAGGACGACGAACGGAATGCATGCACTTTTTATATTTGGCATCAAGTTATAGATTGACAAGAGTACGCATACACGATAAACTTTATATAGTATCATGTGGATTAAAAGGAGACTCAACCATGAGTGTCAAGTATACTACCCCTGCCCAGCACAAGAGCAACCTCCGCAATGTGTATGGAACCTTTGCCATTGAGGGCATGACCATCAGCAAAGATACACGTAGCAACCTTGACCGCATTGGCAGCGGTCAGGCAAGCTATCAGCAGGTCGTGAATGAACTGCGCGCAAAGTACGCGAAGAAGGGCTGATTATGTTCTCAAAGTATGATGTCTACACCACAGTGCAGTCCATGTACTGCTACCCGGATACGGATGTTCTGATCAACAAGTTGAACATTCATGATAAAGCCGAACTCAAACAGGCCGAAGAAGAATTTACGGCTGTAAAACAGATGGCTCTGTTACAGGAGCCAATCAAGGGACGTTTTACCAAAACTCACCTATTTCGGATTCACCGCTTCCTTTTTGAGGATGTGTACCCGTTTGCAGGGCACATCCGCAAGGAGCAAATCAGCAAGGGCGACACGATGTTCTACCCGCCAGACCTGATTGACCGAGAATTAGAGCGGGTGTTCAAAACCATTCACTCCAAGAAGCTGCTTGCCGAACAGGATAAAGAAAAGCAGATTCAAAATCTGTCGCAGACGATGGCCGAACTGAACATCATCCATCCATTCCGTGATGGAAAGGTAACATTGAGATACCAGCAAAATGTGGCATAACAGCGGCAAACTTGCTTTGTATATAAAATTTAATAGTGTATAAGCCAAAGGGCGTTTCACTTTTATAGGTGGGCGCCCTTTTTTCATACCTATTTTCAAGAGAAAGGAGATCCCCATGGAATTAAACGAAATGGAAAAAAAGCTGCTCTTTCAGGTGGAGGGCGATTATCAGACAAAGATCCTGAATGAACTTTATATGACCGTGAGGTATTCAAATAATTCCGAGCAGCGGGAGGCGGCAGAAGGTCTTATGGCAAAACTTCGTGTTCTGTCAAATGCAGAGTGCATGGACTTGGTAAAAGATATTCAGAAGAATTACCGTCTGCCCTATCCAGCCCGGACGATTGGAGAAAAGATCGCCGAGGCCAGACAGCAATCAGGTGCAGAAAAATTGAAGGGGCATGACATCATGGCGCTTGAACGCTTTGACCCGGAGGTAAGGCACATGATCGTTTTTGATGTATTGTCTTACGATTCCCCTGTTGGCGACAAAGGCGATAAGATGCGCTTGTTCCTTACAGATACCGGCTATCAGAAATTTTTAGAGAGTCAGGAACGGGGCGAAGTGAAACTGAAAAACCATGCGAAGGTCTCTGGCGGCCATCTCCATTATGACCACAGGGATCATGTCTTGTAACGGAATAGTCGAAGAAAGGAGGCGATACAATGGCAGTATTCCGTGTAGAGAAAACAAAGGACTTTACGATAATGAGCAATCACCATCTGCGCAATACGGAGTTGTCCTTAAAGGCAAAGGGGCTTTTATCACTTATGTTGTCGCTGCCGGAAGATTGGGATTATACCACAAAGGGACTCGCCCATATCTGCAAGGATGGTGTGGATTCTATCACTACTGCCCTGAAGGAACTGGAGCGGCATGGTTATCTCACCAGACAGCGCCTCCGCTATGATAACGGGCAGTTGGGAGACATTGAATATACGATCCATGAGCAGCCTGTAAGTACCGAAAACACAGGGCTTTCACCTAAACGGGAAAATCCAAGACAGGTAAAACCTGAACAGGCAAAACCTAAACAGGCGGAACCTGAACAGGAAAATCCGGCACAATTAAATACTAATCCATTAAAAACAAAAAAATCAAAAAAAGATAAATCAATAACTTATCCATCAATCTATCCAGCAGAGCCGGAAGCGGCAAGCCGCACGGATGGGATGGATCGGATAGAGCTGATAGAAGCCTATCGTGAAATCATCAAAGAAAATATCGAATATGACTTACTGGTCTTACGGTATGGCAGGGAACGTCTGGACGAAGCCCTTGAACTTATGCTTGAAGTGATTTTGTCTAAACGCCCTTACATTCGCATTGCCGGAGATGATTTTCCGAGGGAGATCGTCAAGAGCCGGTTCCTGAAGATCAATTCCGGTCACTTAGAGTATGTCTTTGACTGTATCGACAAGAACACGACGAAGGTTGGAAACATCAAAGCCTACCTGTTGGCGGCGCTGTATAATGCCCCGGCTACAATGGACAGCTATTACCGTGCCGAGGTCAATCACGACCTGTACGGCTGTTAGACACCTTTGGGTGTCTTTTTTCATTTCATCACAGGAAGGAGGCAAAGCACAATGAAAAGAAACACTGTGCCGGTACTATGCCCGGCGTAACCAAAGAACAGATTCAGGCAGCGCGGGAAGCTGACTTGTTTACTTACCTGCAATTCCATGAACCCGGCGTGCTGAAACGGGATGGACCTAATTTCCGGCATAAGGAGCATGACAGTCTGGTATATGTGACCGGGAAAAGGTACTGGTACTGGAACAGCCGTGGACGGAGTATCAATGCGCTGGACTACCTGATCCAGATTCGGGGATATGGTCTTGTGGATGCGGTTCATGCTCTGGTAGGTGGAGAAATCCGGCAGGAACCGGCCTACCGAAGTACGGCAGAAATACAGGTATCAAAGGAGCCGGAAAAGAAAGCATTCTCTCTCCCCTGGGCCAGACGTTGCGCGACCGCTGCGGTCTCCTATTTGCAGAAACGGGGGATCAGCTCAGAAGTCATTCGCCAGTGTTTACAAGCCGGGATTTTTTACGAAGCCCGGTATCATGGAGAACCGGTTTGTGTGTTTGTAGGGAAAGATGATTCCGGGAAAGCGAAGTTCGCCTGTATGCGCAGTATCGGCGGCAATCTCAAAAAGGATGTCTATGGCAGCGACAAAGGATATAACTTTTGTTATCCCCCGCAAAGTCCGGGCAGCCGGCATGTGGCAGTTTTTGAAGCTCCTATTGATGCGCTTTCCCATGCAACACTTCAAGAGTTGGAGGGATGGAAATGGAATGGTTATCGCTTGTCTTTGGGAGGTACTTCCCATGTGGCGCTGACTTCTTTCCTGGAACGCCACCCGGAGATCCGGCGTGTTACCCTTTATATGGACCGCGACCTTGCCGGATTTGTCAATGCTCGGAAAATCAAGACCATGCTCCACGAGGATAAACGTTTCCGTCATATCCGGGTAAGTGTCAACCCTCCCCGGATGGGAAAAGATTACAATGAGAAATTGCTGCAGGTTCGGGAACAACTGCAAACCAGCCAGCACCAACGCCGCCCAAAAGAGGCGGCTGTTTCAATTTAGGGAGGATTTCAACATGAATGGATCTCAACAAATCTGCTTTACAGACAGTGCCGGAAAAGCGCTGTTTTCCATTCCTGACAATGGTTTACTTTGTCTGTTCTATGGAAACGGGGACAGACACTTTGCTGTTTGCCATCGTCTGGATGATACCCATGCAGAAATTGACGGGGTAAATTATTCGCTGCCGGACTTTGCCAAAAGGATGAAACACAACCAGATCAGCTTTGCCCCGGCATAAGGCTGGAAAACAAATAACAGGAGGATTTGAAAATGAAAAAAATTGAAAATACCGCTTTGCAGATGATTGCCGAGGCTTCCCGGTGTCCAGACTACAGCCCCGATATGGTTAAATCGCTGATGAAAAAGCTGGACATGAACGAAAAGGGCTTTGCGCTTTTGATGAATGTTGCCCCATCCACAGTGCGTCTTTGGACCAGCGGAGCTGCACAGCCCTGCGGCACAGCAAAACGCCTCATGCAGATTTATGAAACCGGTCCGGAGATTGTCGGCAAGATTGCCGGCGGGCCGCTACCGGCAGATGGGAGGGATTGATGAATGACGGAGACAGATAGCCAGCCGATTGCGGAAAATGAGCAGGTCAAAGAACTGCTTGCTCTCCTAAAAGACAACAACACACCGGGATATGAAGAATTTTCCAAGCTGATCGAGCATGTGACCGGGATGGAGCAGCGTCTTTTGGAGGCAACCGAGGAATTAAAGGCAGTGCGTCAGGAAATGCAGGGATTACAGAACCATTCTCTGAAAGATGCTCTCCAAAAGAGCTATACAGCTATGGAGGCGAATATTTCCGTTATGCGTCACCGTCTTTCCGAACTCAAAGGCCAGATCATAAACGGGTGCAGGAATATCCTTGCCGATTTCAGGGAACGCGGTACTGTCGCTTTGAATGGGATCACACAGTTTTTACATGTCAGACCGGTGTTGGAGTCCATTCAAAGTGCAGCAGAAAAAAGTATGCAGGCCAGCAACAGGGCTGTTGCCAGAATTGATGCTTTCAGTACGGAATACCACGAAATGGGGCGGCATTTCAAAAATATGGGCCGTACCCTTCAAGGAAAACCTGCGGAGACAGACGCAAAAGAAAATGGGAAGATTGCCAGAGTGTTCAAAGGTGCTTTCAAAGTGGAGGGCGCCCTTATATCCTCCATTAACCGTAATGCGGAGTGGGCACTTAATACCCTTGCCCGGTTGGAACAGACTACGGAAAGGCGCCCTTCTGTTTTGGAAGCAATGCGGGAACAGGTAGCAAAAACGGAACCGGCAAAAAAGCAGCCGGCACCTTCCCATGATAAGGAAAGCCGGTAATTGTCAGGTTCACATGAAAGGAGGAATTTGATTGAATCAGGAACCACTACCGCAGATTCATTTGATCCGTGATACAGACTTATCCGTCTTTGCGTATGAGCTCCATATTTTTGCCGGAGATTTTCTTAGGGAATGCGAATTTAATATGCGTTCTCTGGTGACAAATACCGGGGCTGATTCCATTGCTATCATGGGGAAAAATCACATGTGGCTTTCCGACACCTTGTTTGCTTATTGTTCTACGGCGGACCTTCATCAAATGATCTCAACAACGGAGTTCATCGGAGCGAGGGCTTTCCTGTTTCATACGGATCGCAGCGAGGGCGGTCACTTGTACGGGGATGTCCTGATGATGGATTTAGACACGCTACGGCAGGATATAAAAAGAAATATCCTCTATCCTTGCGGCGTCAATATCGAACGCAAAGATGGTTCAGCGGCCACGGTCAGCCTGAAAGAATGGACTGAAATGGAGCTTTACGAAAAAGATGCTCTGAAAAGCTGGGGATTTTCTTATGCCACGAATCAAGTTACGGAATGGCAGTACCACTATTCCACGATGTTCAGACAGTGGATGGATCAGGCATTTCGTTATATGCCCCAGGATTTAGAAGAACGCCTGAATATGCAATATATGGAGGCAGCCCAGAACCCGGATATGGATAAGTACCGCATACCACAGGGAACGGCAAAACAGATGCTTCTTTATGACGAAGCCCCTGTGTATCGGCTTCTTCCAGCCGGTTCGGAGAAAATTGCGCCCATCGCAGCAGTCTCTACGGGCCTGTGGTATGAAAATTACCGGGAGTTTGCCATTGCACCGGAGGATTTAGGCGCTCTGGACAAACTGATCCGCAGGGAAACCGACCGGCTCACAGGAAACCTCCCACAACTTCACAAAGACGAAGAACGCCGCCCTGCCCCGGAACGATAAGAATTTTACACTGACTGGAGGTGATGAAGATTGGCAGGAGTGCATGAAGATTTCGGTGAAAAGATCGGCGGTGCGAAAAAAGACCTGTGGAAAGACCGCGGGCTGTATGCGGATGATCTGGAAGCCATGAATGAGCGCGAAGCCGAAAAATTTGTGAAAAAGGATAATGTCTGGAAAAAGCCGGACTATGCAGTCATGCTGGAGGAAGGGATTCCTCTTGGCGTGGTCTATTTTATCAAAAAAGCGAGGGACGGCTTAAACGCTTCCCCTCAGTATTACCGCACGGATGACACCCCGGAAAAACGGACCGCGAGACAAAAGGAATATATAAAAACAGTCCGGGAATTGCAGACAGTGCTTTCAGATGTCCGTACTGTGGAGGATGCTGCGAAAGCCTATGACCGCTTTTTCGTTGACAATGGATATTTAGAAAAAGTACAGGGCTGGGGCTGGGGAAGCGGAATCCACTACCGGGCAACGAAAAAGGGTCAGGACAATCCCGTGATCACAAACAAATTGTCCAATACCATGCTGATTCGCTCGGCTGAATATTTTGAGCGCAACTTTACTCAGAAAGCAAAAAAGGAACAGTTTTGTGTTTCCAAAGAGCAGAAAATACCGAAAGGTTATGCGATCCACTTCAACGACGGGAAACATACCTATTCTAAAAATGAGGACTGGAACCCCGGTACCTACTATGTGACAAAAGGCTATTCGATCCTGCGGACCAATTTTGAGACCAAAGAAGCTGCCCTGAAATGGGTGCAGGAACTTGCCAAAGGCAGGAACAAAAACGGAAAGATCCGGTTTGTCCCTCCCCAGCTCGCCCATGTCAAACGTACCGGGCCGGATTACCGGAATGGTGTGGAGATCACCGGACAGCATTATCTTGATACATTTGGGTTCCGCGGCGGCGAGTTTGGAAACTGGATGAACCAGAACGACCGTCAGACCTCCCTTAACATGGGATTTGAAGCACTAAAGGATCTGGCGTCAGCCCTTAAGATCAGCGATAAAGATATTGCTTATCAGGGTACGCTTGCTATCGCTTTTGGTGCAAGAGGCAGCGGCAATGCTGCGGCTCATTATGAACCTTTGCGTACAGTCATCAATCTTACGAAAATGCACGGGGCCGGTTCCCTGGCACATGAATGGTGGCATGGACTTGACGATTATCTTGGTACAAAGATGGGCACAAAAGGGATGCTGTCAGAACAGCCCCGCCTCTATGCGCCGTTCCAAAAACTCATTGACACCATGAAGTATAAACCGGAAACACCGGAACAGGCAGCAAAGCGCACGGAAGCACAAACAGAACGCACCCGGAAAAATGCGGCAAGCTGGCTGGATTCCTCGGTTCTTGCCTCTCTGAAACGGTATGGCAATGAGGAACAGATGGAAACCTACGCAGTCTTGCGGGAAGCATTTTTGTCCGGCGAACCCGGCTCTGTGGAACAGATCAGCGCATTTAAGAAGAATGTTACCGGCCGGGTAATTCCCAAAAGTGAACGGGAACGGCTGGAAATTTTTGAGCGTATGCTTTCCGGGATGCAGGCGCAGGAAGCTCCGCAGATTGGACGGACGGAAACTGATTTTTACCGTAATTCGGTACGCATGGGAAAAGAATGTGAAAAAGACGGCGGTTATTGGGACAGCAATGTGGAAATGACAGCCAGAGCCTTTGCCTGTTATATCAAGGACAAACTGCCCTACACATCGGATTATCTGGCAGGCCATGCCGACTGTGCCCTTACCCTGGTTTCCGGTAAAGACGGAGAAATGGAGGTATTGAAAGCCTTCCCTGTGGGGGAAGAACGCCGTGCGATCAACGCTGTTTTTGACGAGATCATTCAGGATTTGAAACGGGAACAGCTATTGACCCATGCCGATGTAACGTTTCCCCTCTCTGTTTCTGAACTTCGTGAGGCAGCGGACGGTCAGCTATCCATGTTCGGCGTCGGCCGTCCTTCCGTGATGGATCAGCTTGCGGCAAACAGACCGGCAGATAAAAAATCACCGGCACAGACGGTTTCCAGAAAAAACCATGAGCCGGAAATATAGCAGGAGGTGAACAGCATTTTGGAAGAAAACAGGGATTACCATGCCTACCGGTATGGCGACCACTTGACGCCGGGATCAGAGCTTAAAATTGAGCACAGCGTAGTTTGTGAAAATGTGGATATTTCTACACTGATCACAATGGGAACAGATAGCCTGGAAGCCATGCGCCAGGGAAGTATCGACGGGGAGCAGAAAGCCTATGAAATCGTGGTGGCTGCCGCAAAACAGTGGGAACAGCAGGCAGCGGCAACACAGACGATCAACCGGGCTTTGGAATATCTTCGTACACCGGAGATCGAACATACAGGCAACCAGTGGAAAGACACCGATAACTGGAGGGCAGATCAGAAAATCAGCAACCGGGTCTATCAGATGACCTGCAGTATTTGGGAAGATACGAAATATGACCGGGAAACCAAACAGAGTGTTCCGATTGCCTGGTATGTGACATGGGAAGTCCGTATTCATTCCCCGAAGCAGGGATATGGAGCAAAGATTGCCGGACAAAACCAGAAACGATATACAGATAAGAACGCAGCCATAAAATATCTGGACGGGCGAAAGAAAGCCTATTCCCATTTATTCACGGAAATTTCCCCGCCGATCCCGAAAGAATATGAGCACCATTTTATGGTTCACGGCACTCTTTTACCTGGCTATACGGTTGAAGGACTGGAACAGGCCAAAACGGAACATGCCGCCGCCGAGGTTTCGGAGGGCGGTATTTTTACACCCAAAAACCGGGAGAAGCCTTCCGTCCTGGGGAAGCTCTCTGTGGCAAAAACTCAGGAAAAAACGCCAACCGCTCCCGGTACGGCAATGAAAAAGAAGGAGGATATACAATTATGAAAGTGTTAATGGTAGAGCCGGGCAAGTCCCCTTATGCTGCGGAGATCGAAAGTGGTCTGAAATCCTTGCAGGCGGCAGTGGGCGGAGATATTCAAGCGGTCTATCCGTATGAGGACCCGGTGGCTCTGATCTGTAATGAAGAAGGCAAGCTGATGGGGCTGCCTCTGAACCGAGCTCTCTTTGACGATGACGGCCACATCTATGATATTGTGTCCGGGAATTTTCTGATCGTTGGTCTTGGTGAGGAAGATTTTACAGACCTTTCCCCGGACTTGATGGAGAAATACGGGGAGCAGTTCAAGTACCCTGAAAAATTTGCAAGGATTGCCGGCGAGATCATTGCAGTCAAGCAGCCTGCAACCAATGAACACCGGGAAAAACCGATGATGCACCATTCCGGCCCGGATTTGTAGAAAGAAAGGAGCCAATTATGTTAATGGCAGTAAATGAACCTTATGCCCTTATGGTGCAGCCGGACGATATTCTGATCTCTCCCCGTGAGGTAGATGAACATTTTGGGACGATGGTATGCTTCCATCCCCGCTATGCGCTGGGCGACCATCACAACTATATGGACAAAGACGACTTCCTGCGGGAAATGTATTTAGATACCGTAGGACATGATGAAGCTGGCATGAAACGCTATGAACGGATGGTAAACATTGTAAGCAGCCGTTTCCGGCATGGACCAAAGACAGAGGAACGGGCGATCGATGAAGCAATGCAGAACGTAATTTCGGAAAAGTATCTGATGCTCCCCCTCTATCTCTACGACCACTCCGGTCTTGCCATGAGTACAGAAAGTTTCTCAGGCAGGGCTCCTCATGCAGAATGTGACAGCGGACAGGTCGGCTGGATCTATGTTTCCAAAGAATATGCCCTAAAGGAATTTGACGCTGACAAGATGACCGGTGCTATCCGTCAGAAAGCAGACGCACTGATGCGCAGCGAAGTCGCTGCTTACGATTCCTATCTGCGCGGCGAATGTTATGGGTTTGAGCTTTATAAAAACGGGGAGCTGTCGGATAGCTGCTGGGGCTTTATGGGTAACTTTTCCGATGTGTTGAAAGATATGGCTGAATACCTCCCGGATGAGTGCAAAGGGATGGTCGATCATCTGGAGGAACAGGAACGCCCGGCTACGATCATCAAGACGCTTTTGAAACACGCTAAAATTCAGGTCGATCAGGCAGCAAAAGCCTTTGAACACGCTTCCCGACAGCAGGTTCTTGGGGAAAGCCGGTAAAAAGTTATTTCCATATTATAAATACCGATTTTATCAGAAAGGAGGATGCTCTTGCAGGAAGATCTCGAACAACGAACGGTTTCTGTTTCTATACAGGCAGCAAAACTGTCAGGGCGGGTACTGCGTGCGGCTATTGCTGCGGTACTCCAAAAGATGGAACAGGAACGTACAATGCCAAGAGTCGGACGCAACAGTATGAAGCGGCTGACTTATAAAGACCCCGGAGCTAATACCATTGAAGTTTCAGGACGAATCCGCTCTTTTGAACGGTATGCCAGGAAACATCAGGTACGCTACCATATAGAAAAGGAACTTGGGACCGATCCCCCAAAATGGACGGTATATTTCAAGGCAAACCAGGCGGATGCACTGACGGCAGCATTTAAGGAATATACAAAGAAAGACCTTACACGCAGCACCAGACCGTCGCTGCTTACACAGCTTCATAAGTTCAAAGAACTGGCGCAGTCGCTTGGCCGTGACCGTGTAAAGAACAAAGAACACGGAGGACCGGAACGATGAAGATCGATGCAGAAACAATGAAAAAACAGGTCATTCTCCATCTGCCTTATGTTCTGTTCCTTCTGGTATTTGCCAAGCTGGGCGAGGCGGTGCGTCTGGCTCCCGGAGCGGACGCTTCCCAAAAGCTGTTAGGACTGTCCGAAGGCTTTGCCCTTGCGTTTCAGAGTATGTGGCCGGGGGCGGCAATGGACTGGCTGATCGGTTTATGCGGTGCAGCCATTATGCGGCTGGCAGTCTATCTTAGAGGGAAAGACGCTAAGAAATACCGCAAAAATGTGGAATACGGTTCAGCCCGTTGGGGAAATAAAACCGATATTGCCCCGTTTATGGACCCAAAGCCGGAAAACAATATCATTCTTACCCAAAGTGAAGGACTGATGTTAAACGGAAGGCCCAAAAATCCGGCCAATGCAAGAAATAAAAATGTACTGGTAGTCGGAGGATCAGGTTCGGGAAAAACGCGCTTTTTCATCAAGCCCAATCTGATGCAAATGCACAGTTCCTACGTCGTCACCGATCCGAAAGGTACAGTCCTTGTGGAATGCGGAAAGATGTTGCAGCGAGGCACACCAAAGCTGGACAAGGACGGAAATCCTGTGCGTAATGAAAAAGGAAAGATCATCTATGAGCCCTATAAAATACGGGTATTCAATACGATCAATTTCCAGAAAAGTATGCACTTTAACCCGTTCGCCTACATTCATTCCGAGAAAGATATTCTGAAGATCGTCACTACCCTGATCGCCAATACCAAAGGCGAAGGAAAAGCCGGAGACGATTTCTGGGTCAAGGCAGAAACCCTGCTCTATACGGCACTGATCGGATATATCTATTATGAGGCTCCGGCAAACGAACAGAATTTTGCCACACTGGTAGAAATGCTGAACGCAATGGAAGTCCGTGAGGATGATGAGTCGTTCAAAAATGCCGTTGACCTTCTCTTTGACGCGCTGGAACAGAAAGACCCGGATCATTTTGCCCTGCGTCAATATAAGAAATATAAGCTCGCTGCCGGTGTTGTATGCTCTAAAAGACTTCTTAATCAAGCGGTTGGGAAGTCTCTTAGAACACACAACCTAAAACCGAAGAAAGGAGCGCAAGTTATGAGAAAAAACGAGAAAATCACAGCTCTGTACGAACGACTGAGCCGTGATGACTTTGGCAAAGATGATGACCAACAGCGTGAGAGCAATTCCATATCCAATCAAAAGGCAATGTTGGAGGAGTTCGCCGCACGGCAGGGCTTTACAAACATTGTCCATTTCACGGACGATGGCATTAGTGGTACTTGCTTTGACCGTCCCGGATTTTTAGCAATGATGAAAGAAGTGGAAGCCGGGAATGTGGAGTATTTGTGCATCAAGGACATGAGCCGCATGGGTCGTGACTATCTGAAAGTCGGTCAGATTATGGAAATCCTGCGTCAGCGTGGCGTTCGCCTTATCGCCATCAATGACGGCGTGGACAGTGCCAGAGGGGACGATGATTTTACCCCTTTCCGCAACATTATGAACGAATACTACGCCAGAGACACCAGCCGTAAAATCCGTTCCACTTTCCAGTCCAAAGGCAAGTCCGGCAAGCACCTCACAGGCACGGTCATTTACGGCTATCTTTGGAACGAAGCCAGAGACCAATGGTTGGTTGACCCCGAAGCCGCCGAGGTGGTCAAGCGCATCTTTGCCATGACGATTGACGGCTACGGTCCGTATCAGATCGCCAGCAAGCTGAAAGAAGAAAAAGTCCTCATTCCGTCCGCTTACCTTGCCCGGCACGGCGAGGGCGTGAACAAAAATAAGACCTTCAAAGATGTGTACGGCTGGGGTTCTTCCACCATCTGCAACATTCTTGAAAAGCGTGAATATCTGGGACACACCATCAACTTCAAGACCCGAAAGCACTTCAAGGACAAGAAAAGCCATTATGTCCCGGAGGACGAATGGACAATTTTCGAGAATACCCATGAAGCTATCATTGACCAGCAGACCTTTGACCTTGTGCAGAAAATCCGTGGGAATGTCAGACGCTACCCGGACGGCTGGGGCGAAGCAGCTCCCCTCACAGGCTTGCTTTATTGTGCCGATTGCGGCGGCAAGATGTATGTCCACCGTACCAACAACGGCAAGCGTATTTCTCAATATACCTGCTCCCAATACAGCAAAGTCCCAGTTGGAAAGCTCTGCACGACACAGCACCGTATCAATGAAGATGTGGTACTGTCCCTTGTTTCCGAAATGCTCAAAGCCATTGCAGAATATGCCAAGCATGACCGAGTCGAGTTTGTCCGTGTGGTGCAGGAAGCGCAGTCCAGCCAGCAGACAGCAGAGGTTAAGAAACAGCGCACACGCCTTGCTGCCGCCAAGCAGAGAGTTTCCGAGCTGGAAGTCCTGCTCTGTAAAATCTATGAGGACAACATTTTGGGAAAGCTGTCCGACAGCAGATACGCCACTCTGGACGCTCAATACGAAAAGGAACAGTCCGAGCTTACCGCTGAAATCTCTGTTCTGGAAAAGGCTATCAAGAGCTATGAAACGCACGAAAAGGACGCTGACCGTTTTATCGCTCTGATTGACAAATACGAGAACTTCGACAAGCTGACCATTGCCATGCTCAATGAGTTTATCGAGAAAATCCTTGTGCATGAGCGTGACCGTAAAGGCAGTATACAGACCACACAGGAGGTCGAGATTTATTTCAATTTCGTTGGGCGATTCGTTCCCCCGGCGTTTGGAGAAGTAGAGCTGACCCCGGAGGAATTGGAGGAAATCCGCAAGCGTGAGGAACGCAAGGACAGGCTCCACCAGAACTACTTGAAGCGGAAAGCCAGCGGAGCACAGAAGCGATACGAGGACAAAATCAAAAAGCGGAAAAAGGCAGAAATCGAAGCTAAGAAAGCCGCCATTCGTGCGGAGGACATTGCAAAGGGCGTGTTCGTTCCTGTCAGCAGTTTACCGCAGAGAGAGCCGATGAAAGGAGTACAAACAGCATGAATATCACTTATACACAGAACGGCGATTATCTTATCCCGAACATCGTTATCCGCAAGACCAAACCCCTCGGACACTACGGCAGACTTCGCAAGGCGTATCTGGAAATGCACCGTCCGATACTGTTCAATGAGCTGGTGCTATCCGACAAGCTCTTTGAGCATTGCGCCGAGATTGACGAAGCGGCACGAAATCGCATGGAGCTGATCGTGCCGCAACTGGCAAAGCAGTACGGCGTGACCGAAAGGCTGAAAGCCGAAAACCAAATGGAATGGGTGCGGCAGATGAACGCTTGCAAGGCACAGGCAGAGGAGATTGTGAAAGCGGAATTGATTTACGATTGATCGAGGAAGTCCGGGCAGAAAACTGTTCGGACTTTTCTCATATAGTCCAAAGTTGCGGTAGAAATGTTCACAAGTTTTATGGTACAATTTATGCGAATAAAGAAAACGGAAAATTAGAATCTAACAAGAGAATGTGGTTGTATGAAAAAATCCATATTAGTATTTTGGGCAATCGTGTGTCTGTTACCTATTCAAAGGAGGTTTAAGAATTTTAAATGAAACATATAAGAAATATATTGCTGTTGATTACGATTATTTTTGCTTTTGTTATGCAAGCTGAAGTATATCAAAATATGCTCTGGAACTTTAATGGTGCTTATTATTTATCGTCCAGATACACAACTACTAATGACGATATGGATTCATTTTTAGCCAATGCAGAAGATACAGCTGAGAAGCATGGTGTTCATATTTTTTCGACTTTTAATCAGAGAGTTTCTAATTATCAGACAAGACTTTATATTTATGGTGATGATACCGTTGTTCGGGATAGTCTTAAAAGCACAATGGATATTGAGGAAAAAACATATACGGCTTTGATAGGCGGAATCACCGTAATAGAATTTGAAGATTTTAGAGAAGCAAAAAACACAGGCAATGGACAGGAAATAATGGTCAGCTATATCGGTGACGATGATGACATTATTGCCACATATCAAGATTTGGCAAAAGAATATTCTATATCGCAGCCAGAGTTTTGGCAATCAACCGAAACTGATATGATGTTCATTGTTTGGGGCCTGGTTGCCATATTGATGATTGTACTTAATATGATTGAGGTGATACGCAGACAAAAGGAAGTAGTTGTACGAGCTTCTCTGGGCGAAAATGCTGCTGTGATTGCTCTAAAAGCTGTAGTGGCTGATATGATTTCATATGCTGCATTATTCGTCTTAGCAAAGTTGCTTGTTTCTCAATTTATATCGGGAGCGTATGAAGATCATCTCATTTTGGCAGTGTATTGTGCCGGAGCAGTTCTTTCCGTAATTCCTTATGCTGCTTTTGTCCGCTTTGATGTAAAAAAAGCCTTTGCCAATGCTTCAGATAAAAAAGGTATGTTTTATCTTCTGAACGGTCTTAAAGTATTTGCTACTGCTATGACGATTTTTACAATAACTACAAATCTCAGTAGCATTCAAGGTAATTTACTTACAAACACTACTCTTTTAGAAAATCATTATAATAATTACTATTTTGGAGTTGTGCAGATTGAACCTCCTTTTGAAGAAAATGAGGAGGAATCCAAAGAGAGCGAATTTTGGAATGACCTTTACGAAAATGAATACAACACTATAAATCCGGTGGTCTGCATAGGCAGCCGGATAAGCGATACGGATAATTATATTTTTGTAAATCATAATGCCAGAGATATGCTGCAAGGGTTTTCTGATATGCTTACTGAAGATGATGAAAAAGAGGATATCGTGGTCTTCGTGCCAAAGGGAAAAAATGCGGAATCATACAAAGATATCGCAAAAGAGGAAATTGACTCTCTTACCCAAAATGCAGAAGAACTGCGTGTTGTTTATAAAGAATATTCTGGCAGAGAGCAATTTTATTATCTCAATTCGAACAGAGAAGAGGCTATTGACGGATTGTCAAGAGCAACAAATCCGATTGTTATTTATCAGGCAAATGAGGCTGTTGCTTTGAATGGAAGTTATATCGAAACAGGAACATATAATGGTGAGGTGATCTACGGATGCGATGAAAGCACAATTCGTAATGCTGCGAAAAAATATGCAGAACAGCTTGGTCCACACTATTTTATGCTGACGAATGTCGGGGAGGATTATACTTATAGTCATAGTTTCCTCGTGAAACTGATTGGCTTTATAAGCTCTCTTTGCGTATTAGTATTGCTGTTAGATATCGCTATCATCATATCTGAAGTGAAAATGGAATTTAGACTTAATGCGATGGAAATCTCCCTCAAAAAGGTTTTGGGCTATCGCTTTTATGAAAGGCACAAAAGATTTATTTCCGTTAATCTCTTAGAAAATATAGCCGTTGTGATATTGATTTGCATTGTTTCGCTTTTTATATCTAACGCAAGTGTCGGGATTGCTTTACTGGTTGGAGCATTGCTCACCATTATTGAAATGGCAATCATTTTCACAAATGTTATGTGGGTTGAAAAAACAAATATCTCAAAGTCCTTGAAAGGTGGATGTTTATGATTATAATTCGTGGCTTAAATAAAGCATTTGGAGAGAAAATAATTTTCTCCAACTTTAATTTGGAAATTCCGGATGGAAGTTTTGTAGTAATCAGCGGGGATAGCGGCAGTGGAAAAAGCACTTTGCTCAATATGATTGGTGGTATCGAAAAGCCGGATAGCGGCAGTATCATAATCGAAGGGCTGAATATTACCCGGCTTAAAAATAAAAACAGTTTTTTTGCGGATACAGTGGGGTTTCTTTTTCAGAATTTTGCACTGCTTGAAAATAAGACAGTTAAAGAAAATTTAAGTTTGATTAAAAAATCAAGCCGAACTAAAGTATCACTTAAAGAAGCTCTTAATCGTGTGGGGTTATCAAAGGAAGTTAACAAAAAAGTTTATCAGCTTTCCGGTGGTGAACAACAGAGAGTTGCTTTAGCTCGTCTTATGATGAAAAAATGTTCTGTTGTTTTGGCAGATGAACCTACTGGCTCACTTGACAAGAAAAATAGAGATATTGTTATGAGGTTATTGCACGAACTCAATGAAGAAGGTAAAACGGTTATCATTGTTACCCACGATCAGGGTATTATTGAAGATGAACCTTATGTTGTGAAAATCTGAGAGTACCTCTTAGAAATGTCTTGATCTACATTTTATGTAATTTGGGTCAGAAGAAAATCCCTTTAGGAACTAAAGGGCGCACTTCTATACTCTCCTATCGGGAGTATGTGCGTCCTGCGGAGCTTCATTCCCGGTCAGCAGAGAAAAACTGCTTGACCGAAAATGTTTCGTCACTTCGTTCCGTCAAGGGAGCTACACTCCCTTGCGACGCTTGTGCGTCTATCCCTTGTGGACTTGCCGTCCGCAAACAGCATGAAATGCTGTTCGCCGCCAGCAAGTTTGGAAAAATAAATACCGAAAATCAGACCGTTGACTGGTCGCAATGTGCGAAAAGTTGACGGTCTTTTTTTATCCCAAAAATCAAAAAAGGAGGTCAATCACAATGACAAAACCGAAAACCCTCGATCAGCTTCGAGCCGAAAAGGAACGAGCTGAGACGCAGCTTGCACAGGAGAAGCACAAGCTGGAGCGTCTGGAGAACAGAAAGAAGTATCTGGAGAAAGGCGAACGCACCAAGCGCACCCACCGCCTTTGCAATCTGGGCGGCACGATTGAGAGCCTTGCCCCGGAGGTCAAAGATCTCACACGCACCGAAATGACAGAGCTGATGGAACACATCTTTTCTCTGTCCGAAGTCCAGCGAGCCGTCCGGCACATGGCGATTACTCACACCAACCAAGCGAACAGAGAAAAGGAGCTGAAAGCCGATGGCACTATTTCATCTGAGCGTCACGCAGACTAAGCGAAGCGCAGGACAGTCCGCTATTGCTTCTGCCGCCTACCGTGCCGGGGAGCGATTGTATAGCGAGTATTACGGCGAATACAGCGACTACACCCGCAAGGGCGGCGTGATCTGCTCCGACATTCTCCTGCCGTCCCATGCACCGCCCGAATACGCAGACCGCCAGACCCTATGGAACGCCGTGGAAAAAGCCGAGCGTGGAAAGAACGCCCAGCTTGCATACAGCTTTGACATTGCCTTGCAGAATGAATTTTCCCTTGAGGAAAACATCGCTCTTGCAAGGCAATTTTTATTGGAGAACTTTGTGAGCCGGGGCATGGTGGTTGACTTCGCCGTACACCAGCCAGACCGGGAGGACGGCGGCATACCCAATCCACATTTTCATGTGCTTTGCCCTATCCGCCCCATCGAGCAGAACGGCAAATGGGGGCTAAAGCAACGCCGGGTGTATGAGCTGGACGAGGACGGCAACCGTATCCGGGACCAGAACGGCGAGTTTGTTTTCAACGCCGTTCCCACTACCGACTGGGGCAGTCCCGAAACGCTGGAATACTGGCGGCAGACATGGGCAGAGTTATGCAACGCCAAGTTTGCGGAAAAGGGGCTTGACGTTCGTATCGACCACCGAAGCTATGAGCGTCAGGGCGTAGAGCTTCTTCCCACCGTCCATGAGGGCGCAACCGTCCGGGCAATGGAGAAGAAAGGTATACGCACCGAGAAAGGCGAGTTCAATCGCTGGATCAGAGCGACCAATGCCGTTATCCGGGACATTAAGAAGAAAATCGCTCTCCTGTTTGATTGGATTGCCGAAGCAAAAGCGGAGCTTGCCAAGCCGCAGGCACCCGACCTTGTTTCTCTGCTGAACGCCTATTACACCCAGCGCAGAGCCGGGGCTTATTCGCAGAAAGGCAAGGTCAGCAACCTAAAGGAGATGAACGAAACTTTCAATTATCTCCGGGCAAACGGCATTTACTCCCTTGAAGATTTGGAACACCGTGTCAGCGAACACAGTGCTGCCACAGAGAGCTTGAAGAAAACGCTGGACGAACAGACCGCCCGAATGAAAGCAATTAAGCAGCTCTATGACAGCTCCGCTGCTTTCCAGAGCTTGAAGCCTGTCTATGACGGCTTGCAGAAAATCAAGTTTGAGAAGCCCAGAGCCAAGTACAAGGCAGAGCATGAAACGGAACTGAAACAGTTCTACGCCGCCAGACGCAAGCTGACCGGAGAATTCCCGGACGGCAAGGTGGATATGAAAAAGCTGACCGAAGAGTATGACGAGCTGGAACAGGCGCACAACACCACCTATGGCGAGTTTAAGACCGTCAGAGACGATTTACACCGTCTTTGGAAGGTCAAGTCATGTGTAGATACTGCCGCCCGATTTAACGAGCGTACAGAGGAACAAATGCTCCAAAATCGACCCCAAACACGACACAAAAAGGAGGAACTATCCCGATGAATTATACCCAAGCGCAGATTGACCGGGCAAACGCCGTCAGTCTGGAAGATTTTCTCCGCACACAGGGAGAGACGCTAATCAAAAGCGGACGAGAATACCGCTGGAAAGAACATGACAGCTTGACCGTCCGTGGAAACAAGTGGTTTCGACACAGCCAGAGCAAGGGCGGCTATCCCATTGATTTTGTCATGGAGTTTTACGGCAAGTCCTTTCCCGAAGCCGTCCAGCTTCTGACCGGCGAAAGCGGCGAGGGGCAGACCGAAGCCGCCACAGCACCGCCCACAGCGTTCCACTTGCCCTTGCACAACAGAACAGCCGACAGAGCAATTCAATTTCTTTGCGAAAGCCGAGGTCTCAACAAAACGCTTGTTGAGGCTTTTCTTCTTTCCGGGGATATTTACGAGGAAGCAAAGCGGCACAATGTTGTGTTTGTCGGCAGAGACCGAAGCGGTACGCCGAGATACGCCCATGTGCGAGGAACGGCAGACCCATTCAGACAGGATATTACCGGGTCTGACAAGTCCTATCCGTTCCGCTATGAGGGAAACGGCAACCAGCTTTTTGTCTTTGAAGCGCCGATTGACCTGTTATCGTTCATCTGCCTTTATCCGCAGGACTGGCAGACAAGGAGCTATCTTGCCCTGGGCGGCGTTTCGGGAAAAGCCCTTGACCGTTTTCTTTCTGAACGCAAGGACACCCAAAAAGTGTTCCTCTGCCTTGACAGCGACACCGCAGGAAGCGAAGCCTGTACCCGACTGGCACAGTCCATTCCCAGCGAGATCGCCGTCATTCGCCTTGTCCCGGCAAGGAAAGACTGGAACGATGTTCTCCGTCAGCAAGGGGACATTCCGAGCCGCAAATTTATAGCGGAAACAATCACGCTGCGAGAGCTGCCCACCGCCCAGCCTGTCCCCATGCTCCGTATGGCAGATGTGGAGCTGACGAGCGTGGATTGGCTATGGTTTCCGTATATCCCCTTTGGAAAGCTGACGATTATACAGGGCAACCCCGGCGAGGGCAAGACCTACTTTGCCATGCGTCTTGCGGCGGCTTGCACCAACCGAAAGCCCTTGCCCGGTATGGAAACCCTTGAGCCTTTCAATATCATCTATCAGACCGCCGAGGACGGTCTGGGCGATACTGTTAAGCCCCGACTGATGGAAGCAGACGCAGACCTCGAAAAAGTGCTTGTCATTGATGACAGGGATACGCCGCTGACCCTTGCCGATGAACGCATAGCAAGGGCAATCCGGGAAAACAACGCAAGGCTGGTTATCATTGACCCGGTACAGGCGTTTCTGGGCGCAGATGTGGACATGAACAGGGCAAACGAGGTGCGCCCGATATTCCGCAGTCTGGGAGACATTGCACAGGCTACCGGGTGCGCTATCGTGCTGATTGGACACCTGAACAAAGCCGCAGGAACGCAAAGCACCTATCGGGGATTAGGGTCTATCGACATTACGGCGGCAGTCCGCAGTCTGCTTTTTATCGGCAAGCTGAAGGACAGCCCCACAACGAGGGTGCTTATCCATGAGAAAAGCTCCCTTGCGCCGCCCGGACAGTCCCTTGCCTTTTCTCTGGGAGACGAGAAAGGCTTTGAATGGATAGGAGCTTATGACATTACCGCTGACGAGCTTCTTGCCGGGACAGACACCGCCAAGACCGAAAGCAAGACCGCACAGGCAGAAGCACTGATACTGGAACTGCTGGCAGACGGAAAGCGTATGCCGAGCGCAGAGCTGGAAAAGGCAGTCAATGAGCGTGGGATTTCCTCACGCACCATGAGAACGGCAAAAAGCCGTATCGGAGACAGGCTTGTGACCGAGAAAGACGGCACAGCATGGGTCTGCTATCTCCGAGACTGACAGCAGGAACACGGCAAGCGTGGCAAAGACGGCAAGGTTTTTATAGATACCTTAGTGTTGCCGCCTTGCCTTGTTCCCTCATACCGACACCGCCCGATGATGAACAGTCACCGGGCATTTTTCATTTGCAGGAGGATTTTGAATGAACAACAATACCGCAACCAACACCGCCACTTGCCCGACTGTCAGAAAGCAGATTGGCAAGACCACCTATATCGTCCGTGTTCATTTCAGCGAGACCGCAAAAGAGACGATGGAGGACAAAATCAAACGTCTGCTGCGTGAGGAAGTCCGCAAAATGTGACTTCTTTTTGGATTTGATGAAAAAGTCCTTGACTTTTCGTCTCTGGAAAAACAGCGAAGTCGATCCTTATTTCCTGTGCTTCCAGACTGGCTCCTTTTGACATTAAAGAAGTCAGGGAAATTACCATGTATGACGAACTGGATCTGGATATGCTGGGAGATGAACGGACTGCTCTTTTCCTTATTATGAGTGATACGGACGGAACCTTTGCATTTTTGATCAGTCTGATCTATTCCATTTTGTTTAACCGCTTGTGCGAGCGGGCGGATGATGTGTATGGGGGCAGGCTTCCCATCCATGTGCGCTGCCTGATCGACGAGGCGGCAAATATCGGGCAGATCCCGAATCTGGAGCGTCTTATGGCGACCATCCGAAGCCGTGAGATCTCTGCCTGCCTGGTGCTGCAGGCGCAAAGCCAGCTCAAAGCCCTGTATAAAGACAACATGGACACCATCATCGGTAACTGTGACGCCTCTCTTTTCTTAGGAGGCAAAGAAGAAACCACCTTAAAAAGCTGGAACTCCCTATTGGGGAAAGAGACCATCGACCTGTATAATACCAGTGTCACAAAGGGCAATCAGGAATCCCACGGACAAAATTTTCAAAAGTTGGGAAAGGATCTGATGTCGGTGGATGAACTGGCGGTCATGGACGGGGGTAAATGTCTGCTACAGATCAGGGGTGTGCGGCCGTTCCTCTCCCGGAAATATGATATAACCAAACACCCAAATTACAAACTGCTTTCCGATTTTAATGAGAAGAACGCTTTTAATATCGAAAAGTTTCTTTCTACCCGGATGCCGATGCGTCCCGGTGAACGATACCGCAATTATGAAGTCACAGCCGAAGATCTGGCTTCCCAGACTTTATAGAGTTGTTCCTGCCTGTCAAAGCATGATGCCCCGGCAGGATTTGTTTTTGTCATGATGAAAGGAGGATTTTTTGAGGATTCGTGATTCTCCCTGAAAAGTAAATAACCGCAGGATTCTTCCTGCCCCATGCCGCCGTGCTGTTTGAAACAGATTTTTTTCTAAAAACAGTGCGGCGGCTTTTTTTTGTTTCCGGCCTGATACGGCCATATCACAAATTAAAATTTCTGAAATTAAAGGAGGAACATTATGGCATTTTTTGCAAGCGCGATTGATACTTTGAAGATCCTTGTGATCGCCCTGGGCGCAGGTCTGGGCGCATGGGGTGTTGTAAACCTTCTCGAAGGTTACGGAAATGATAACCCAGGTGCAAAATCCCAGGGGATCAAGCAGCTTATGGCAGGCGGAGGTATCGCTCTGGTTGGTGCAACGCTGATTCCGCTGCTTTCCGGCCTGTTCGGTTAAGGGCTGATTTATGGGCAGTCTGTTTGAACGGATAACAGACTGGATTAAAGAGGGCTTGATCGATGCGATCACCGGACAGTACACCAGCATTTTCAACTCCGTCAACAATCAGGTTGCGGATGTGGCAAATCAAGTAGGACAGACCCCGCAGGGCTGGAATGGCGGCGTATTTTCCATGATCCAAAATCTTTCGGAAACCGTCGTCATTCCCATTGCGGGCATGATCCTGACCTTTGTTCTGGTGTATGAACTGATCCAGATGATTCTCGAAAAGAACAACATGCACGAATTCGATACATTCAACATCTTCAAGTGGATTTTCAAGACTTTTGTTGCCACTTACCTGCTCACCAACTGTTTTACGATTGTGATGGCGGTCTTTGATGTGGCCCAAAATGTGGTGTCGCAAAGTGCCGGTGTCATAAACGGGAACCTGGATGTGCAGGCGGCGTTGTCTGATCTGGAAACCCAGCTTGAAGCAATGGGAATGTGGGAACTGATTGGACTGTGGCTGGAAACCAACATCATCAATCTGTGTATGTGGATACTGTCCATCGTGATCTTTGTCATTGTATATGGCCGTATGATCGAGATTTATTTAACCGTGAGCCTTGCACCGATCCCGTTTTCCACAATGGCAAACCGGGAATGGGGACAAATGGGAACCGGGTATCTGCGTTCCCTTTTTGCCCTGGGTTTTCAGGGTTTTTTGATTCTGATCTGTGTTGCCATTTATGCAGTGCTGGTCCAGTCTATCCCATCGTCCGGCGACGTGCACGGCGCGATCTGGGGAACGGCGGGTTATACGGTACTGCTGGCCTTTGCCCTGTTTAAGACAGGTTCGTTATCCAAATCCATATTTAATGCAAGATAGCATGAACAAAACCAATTCTAAAAAGGAGGATTTTATATATGAGTAAAACCAATACAGAAAAAATGGCGCCGGAGACACAGACGCCGGAAATGACAAACGGCATGAAGCTGGATGTCCGCGTGCGTCCGATCGCCCCAATGGGAAACCTGCTGGCGTTTGCCAATGTTACGATTGGCGGATGCTTTAAGATTGACGGCTTCCGTATCTGTTCCAGTGAAAAGGGGCTGTATGTCAATATGCCCGCAACCCAGGATAAGGGAGGCAACTGGAAAGATGTCTGCTGGCCGGTTACGGCAGAGTTCCGCAAACAGCTTAATGACGCTCTGATCGATGGGTATGGGCAGGCTATTGAAAATTTGCAAGCAACTCTTGAAGCAACAAAGGGAGCTGCGGAAAAACCTTCCCTGACCGGTGCATTGAAGGAAAATGCCGGTAAGGTCAAAGAACAGCCGGCCAAACCTGCCCCATCTAAGAATGAGCAGGCTCGCTAATGCCGGAAACGAAACAGTACGGCATTATCTATGCCGATCCGCCCTGGCGCTATGATAGGAAACATGGAAGCGGCGTTGCGGAAAACCATTACCCCACGATGAGCATTGAAGAAATCTGTGCCCTGCCGGTATCGGAACTTGCCGCAAAAGACAGCGCTCTCTTTCTGTGGGCGACCTTCCCACAGCTCAATGAAGCCTTCCGGGTGATCGACGCCTGGGGGTTCAAATATAAAACGCTGGCTTTTCTATGGCTCAAACAGAACCGGAAAGCGGATAGCTGGTTTTATGGCATGGGCTTTTGGACCCGATCCAATGCGGAGGTCTGCCTGCTGGCAACCAGAGGCCGACCGAAACGCCAGTGTGCGGGAATCCATCAGTTTGTGATCTCCCATATTGAGCAGCACAGCAAGAAACCGGACGAGGTGCGGGATAAGATCGTAAAACTCATGGGCGATCAGCCCAGAGTGGAACTGTTTGCAAGACAAAAGACACCCGGCTGGGATGTATGGGGCAATGAAGTGAACTGTACGCTGACTATGCCGGAGCGAAAGGGGTGATTTTGATAGAACAAGATGCAAAGCCGCTGCTTATGGAACGGTTGGACGAGTGTTTGAAGGTTCATGCGGATATGCTGGATGCACAGAACATCGGCAGTATTTACGAGTTACAGGGACTTTCGGAACTCCACTATTATCTGAAGGTTGAGCATGTATTTACTCCGGCGGAAGTAGAGGCGCTTCTTTCTTTTCAGGACCCGTTGGATGTAGCCCGATGGTGTTGGGAAGAAAATAACCATGAACACAGTTTCCCGATCTGCGATCTTCTCAAAGAAATTGATGCAGAGCAAAAATTTGAACATTTCACAAGCGAAGCTTCCGCACAGGACAAATATACACTCCTGATGAAACGGCTGGGACAGAATTACTTTGCTTACCGGGAAAGCCTTATGTCAAGAGATAAGGAATCCTTAATTGAAAAAGCTGCTGAAATTACAGCCATGCAGGAGGCGTATTCCTATCTGACAACAAAGTTTGAGTTCGGGGATGAAATGCTGGATGATGTGCTGGCGCTTGAGAATCCTTTGAAATACTTTGCAGACCGTTGGCTTTTACCGGTTTCGGATGTGTTCGACGTGGATATGGATATTCGGGAAAATATTGCCGGAATCCGAGACAGCCAGGAATACCTGTGTCAGAGAGGACCGGCTGTTTCTGTCCTGGCACGGCTGCAAAATGCGGCTCAGGAAGTGCGGGAATGTCCGGCTTCGGAGAAACCGGTACGCGAATTCGGTGCACGGTAATGGGCCGGAAACTATATTACGATGGGAGGTGTATAGATGCCTTATGTACCTGTACCAAAGGATTTAACCAAAGTTAAAACCAAGCTGGCCTTCAATCTGACGAAGCGCCAGCTTATTTGTTTCAGTCTTGCCGGGCTTGTCGGCCTTCCGGTGTATTTCTTTACCCGCGGGGCGATCGGCAATTCGGCGGCTGTACTTTTGATGATCGGGCTGATGATGCCCTTTTTCTTCTTCGCCATGTATGAGCGTGACGGACAGCCGGCAGAAAAGATCTTGAAGAACCGGCTCCGTTATAAGCTCTGGCCGAAGAACCGTCCATACAGGACGGATAACCTGTATAAATCTATGTCAAAGAAGGAGGTTACAAAGATTGCCAAAAAACAAGCAGCAGGAAGCTCAGGAAAAGCGTCTGCAAAAAAATATCAGGCAGGCCAAAAAGACCAGAGCCGATGCAAAGCAGGGCAAAACTAAGTCTGCCCGTTCCAAGCCGTCTAAAAAAGGCGGCTTTTTTGCCGGGCTGAAAGCAGATGCCCCGCAGACGGTCCAGCAGAGCATTCCCTACCGTGAAATGTACCGGGATGGGATCTGCCGGCTGACCGATACCCTTTACACCAAAACGGTACAGTTTTTTGATATTAACTATCAGCTTGCACAGGCAGATGATAAAGCACAGATCTTCGAGGGTTACTGCGATTTCTTAAATTACTTCGATGCTTCGATCCATGTGCAGCTTACCTTTATCAACCAGCGGGCCAATATGCAGGATTTTACCAGAAGCATTGAAATCCCTCCCCGCGGCGACGAGTATGACGGAATCCGCAAGGAATACGGGGATATGTTAAAGAACCAGTTGCAGAAAGGAAATAACGGTCTCACCAAACGCAAATACATTACCTTTGGGATCGAGGCAGATGACCTGCGTACTGCGAAAATGCGTCTGGAACGCATTGAAACGGATGTGCTGGCAAATTTCAAAACCCTTGGAGTCCAGTCAAGATCCTTAAACGGACTGGAACGTCTGGAACTTCTTCACGGCCAGCTTCACCCGGACGGTCAGGAAAAGTTTCATTTCCAGTGGTCGGATCTGCCTAAGACCGGTCTTTCTACCAAAGACTTCATTTCCCCATCCGGGCTGTCTTTTTCAAAGGATGGAAAGACATTCCGGGTAGGCGACCATTCCGGTGCCGTCTCCTTTTTGCAGATTTTGGCGCCGGAGCTTACTGACCGGCTTTTAGCGGATCTTCTTGACTTAAACGACGCCGTGACTGTCAACCTGCATATTCAGTCTATCGACCAGGCACAGGCAATCCGAAACATCAAGCGTAAAATGTCGGACCTGCAGAAAATGACCATTGAGGAACAAAAGAAAGCGGTCCGATCCGGGTATGATATGGACATCATTCCCACCGACCTTGCCACCTATGGAGAGGAAGCAAAAAATCTTTTGCAGGATTTACAGAGCCGCAATGAGCGCATGTTCCTTGTGACGGTACTGGTGGAAAATATCGCTGCCAAACGCCAAAAGCTGTTCAATGATATTTTTGCCGCTTCGGGTGTGGCACAGAAATACAACTGTGCCTTAAAACGGCTGGATTACCAGCAGGAACAGGGGCTTATGTCCTCGCTTGCTCTTGGTACGAACCAGATTGAAATTGAGCGCGGGCTTACGACCAGCAGCACAGCGATCTTTGTACCGTTTACCACCTGTGAATTGTTCCAGGAGGGCGAGGCGTTGTATTACGGCCTGAACGCCCTTTCCAATAACTTGATCATGGCGAACAGAAAAACGCTGAAAAACCCCAATGGGCTGTTTCTCGGTACCCCAGGAAGCGGTAAATCTTTCTCTGCCAAGCGTGAGATCGTCAATGTGTTCCTTCTGACGGAGGACGACATCATTATCGCTGACCCGGAAAATGAGTATGGGCCGCTGGTGCAGCAGTTCGGTTCCCAGGGGCAGGTCATTGATATTTCCCCTACTTCCACAAACTACATTAACCCTATGGACATCAATCTGGACTATTCCGATGATGAAAACCCGATCACTTTGAAAAGTGATTTTATTCTGTCGCTGTGTGACCTTATCATCGGCGGCAAAGAAGGGCTTTCCCCTATTGAAAGGACGATCATCGACCGTTGTACCAGACTGGTGTACCGGGAATACCTGCAGGACCCATGCCCGGAAAATATGCCGATCTTAGGCGATCTTTACGAGCTGCTTTTGAAACAGTCTGAACCGGAGGCACAGAATATCGCAACTGCGCTGGAAATCTATGTCAATGGTTCCCTTAACGTGTTCAACCACCGTTCCAATATCCAAATGGATCAACACCGGGTACTGTGTTTCCAGCTTAAATCACTGGGAAAAGCCTTAAAGGAAATCGGGCTTTTGATCATGCAGGATGCGGTGTGGAACCGTGTTACGGCCAACCGTTCCAAACATAAAACAACCTGGTTCTATATCGACGAATTCCACCTTCTTTTGAAAGGGCAGACAGGAAGTTTCAGCGTGGAGATCTGGAAACGCTTTCGTAAATGGGGCGGAATCCCATCAGGTTTAACGCAGAACGTCAAGGACCTTCTGGCTTCCCGTGAGATCGAGAACATTTTTGAGAACTCGGACTTTATCTATATGCTCAACCAGGCCCAGGGAGACCGTCAGATTTTGGCAAAGCAGCTGGGAATCTCCCCGCACCAGCTTTCCTATGTGACCCATTCCGGTCCCGGCGAGGGGCTTTTGTTCTTTGGAAATGTGATCATCCCCTTTGTGGACCACTTCCCGAAGGACACACTGTTGTACAGTGTGCTTACCACAAGACCGGATGAAATAGCGGGGACCAAAGCGTGAGACAAAAATTAAAATGGATCGGAGGTGAGAACAATGGCACACGACAGGGAGTTTCAAAGAAAGCGCAAAGATACCCGGATGCCGGTGCGTGATTCCCACGGGGAAGATCAACCGGCAGCCAGGCAGACCGAACAGGATTTTGACCTGCGCAGGGCACGGGACACCCCTTCTTCTGTCAACGGCAAGACACACAGGCAGGACATCCCTGTACAGACGGAATTTTCCCAGCTATCACCGGAAACACCGGTGTCCTTGCTGGAACAGGGCGATGCTTATGCGGCCGCTTTGGATGTTTTTTCGGATCGCTTTGAGATACCGGATGCTACCGGAACAGAGTCCCCGACACAGGACAACGGACGAAGCAATTTCCGGCAGGAGGTTTCCAGGCGTTCTTTTGTAACAGAGGATGTGACAGACCATGATACCGGACAATATGCACCTTCTTCCGAAGGATCAGCCCCACCGAGCGGCACAGACAGATCCGGTCAGGGACATCGTTATCGGACACATCAGCATGGGAACAAATATCAGCAGCGTTTTCAGGAAGCGGCACAGGCGGAGGAACAGGCAGCACAAAAGGAAAAGGGTGTGGATAGCGAACCGCCGAAAACATCCAAGCTGGAATTTACTGCGGATGAACTGCCACCGGAGACAAAGGATAAAAAGCTCACCCATGCAAGACGGAAGGCGGAACGGACTGCACAAAAAGCAGAGCAGGCGCAAAATCGTCTGCCGGCCCGGAAGAAACTGCGCATGGAGACGGTTTCCGACCCGGAGACCGGAAAAGCCAAAAAACACTTAAAATTTGAAAAGGAGGTTAAATCCCAAAAGGCCCATGTAAAAGGACCTGTACCCCTGCGTCCGGTCAAGGCGGGCGCCAATACTGCCATTGGTTACGCTCATAAAAAGATTTATGAGGCAGAGGATGAAAATGTGGGGATCAAGGCAGCCCACCGCTCTGAACTTGTGGGCGAGGCGGGGCTTCGCACGGCATATCACCGGCATAAAACTGCCCCCTACCGAAAGGCAGCGAAATTACAGCAAAAATCAGCAAAGGCCAACGCAAGACTTGCCTACCGGCAGGCTCTTAGCGACCACCCGGAGCTGAAGAAACATGCGATTGCCCGGATATGGCAGAAACAAAAACTGAAAAGGCAGTATGCCAAGGCTGCCCGTGAAGCCGGGAAACAGGCAAAAAATGCCGCAGTCGCAACAGAGAGGGTCAGCGTCGGTATTGTCCATGCGGTCAAACGGCACCCTATGATCTGCCTTGTCCTCCTGCTTCTCCTTTTGGTAATTTTCTTGATCATGTCCCTGTTTTCCACGTTCTCCAATATTGGGACCGGCGGTCTGGGAAGTCTGGCTGCTTCTACCTATCTTGCAGACGATCAGGACATCAATCAGGCGGAGCTTACCTATACCGAGTGGGAAACAGATCTGCAAATGGAAATAGACAGGGTGGAATCAGACCGCCCCGGTTATGACGAATACCGGTATAACCTGGGTGCGATCGAGCATGACCCGTATGTGCTGATGGGGTATCTGACTTCTGCTTATCAGGGATTTACTTACGATGAAGTGGAAAGCGTGCTGCGGCAGCTTTTCCAGGAACAATATACCCTGTCCTTTTCAGAAGAAACCGAGATCCGTTACCGCACCGAAACTTCCGTTGACCCGGAAACCGGGGAAGAAACCCAGGAGGAAGTGCCTTATGAATGGCGCATCTTAAATGTCAAGCTCACAGTCACACCTCTGGAAAACCTGGTCGTTTCCCGGATGAACGCAGACCAGAAAGAGATCTGCGAGATCCTGCTGCAGACAAAAGGAAACCGCCAGTATGTCAAAAATGTCTTTGGCACCAACTGGCTCCCTTATGTGACCAGCTACTACGGCTACCGGGTACATCCCATCAGCGGGGAAAAGAACTATCACACCGGTGTGGACATCGGGATGCCGGAGGCCACAGAGATCCTTGCCGGGCATGACGGAACAGTCACCCTTGCGGGAAATGCCAGCGGTTATGGCTTATGTGTTGCCATTGAAGGCAAGGCATACGAAGGACATACCCTGACGACAAAATACGGGCACTGTTCCCAGATCCTTGTTTCTGCCGGGCAGGAGGTCAAAGCC
Source organism: Faecalibacterium sp. BIOML-A4 (assembly GCF_009679665.1). Classification (NCBI taxonomy): domain Bacteria; kingdom Bacillati; phylum Bacillota; class Clostridia; order Eubacteriales; family Oscillospiraceae; genus Faecalibacterium; species Faecalibacterium sp. BIOML-A4. Next base: position 117,137 of record NZ_WKZG01000007.1, read on the forward strand.
GGGGATGTGATCGCAAAGGTCGGGAATACCGGAAATTCCACCAGTCCCCACCTGCATTTAGAAGTCCTGGTTGACGGTCAGTATTTGAATCCCCTGTATTTTGCTGATACCGGCGATACCAGCGAACGGCACCTGCCGGAAGTTGGTTCAGGCGGCACAGGAAACTACTTCGATTATGACATTCCACCGGAAGCCCTTGCGGATGAACAGTTTGCTGCAATGATGGCCGAGGCGGAAAAATATCTTGGCTATCCGTATGTATGGGGAGGCGCAAGCCCTTCCACTTCCTTTGACTGTTCCGGCTATGTGTCCTGGGTGATCAACAACTGCGGCGTCGGCTGGAATTTCGGAAGGCTGACTGCGGACGGTCTTTTAGGTGTATGTACGCCGGTATCAAGCGCAGATGCAAAACCGGGCGACCTGATCTTCTTCCAGGGGACCTACAATACCAGCGGCGCAAGCCATGTAGGGATCTATGTAGGAAATGGAATGATGATCCACTGCGGAGACCCGATCTCTTATGCCAACATCAATACAAGCTACTGGCAGCAGCATTTTTATACATTTGGGCGTCTGCCTTAACAGATTGGAGGTAATAAATTGAATCCTAAAATTGAAAAACTGGAAAAGGAAATTGAAAAGACCAAAACAAAGATTGCGGAAATGCAGGCAAAGCTCCATAAGCTGGAGGAACAGAAAACGGAGCTGGAAAATACCGATTATGTGGCGGTGGCGCGCAGTTTCAAACTGACGCCCCAGCAGCTTGCGGATTTTTTGAAATCACAGCAGGCGGCCCCTTCGGAAACTATTTTACCGCAGGAGAAGGAGGATGTGCATGAGGCTTAAAAAACTTTCCCTGCTGCTGGCGCTTACGCTTCTTGTAAGTGTCAGCGCATTACCTGTAACGGCTCATGCCGGCGGTTCCAAAGACACCACACCGCCAACGCTGACTGCTTCCCTGGAGGGCGATGCCCTGAAAATAGAAAGCAGTGACGATCTATCCGGCGTGGAGGCGGTCTTTGTTGATGAAAACCGTATCAACTCCCTTACCGATGGGAAAGCGTCGGTTGCACTAAAAGATTATGCAGGAACAGAAAAACAGGTAAGCATATACGCAAAGGATTATGCAGGAAACCGTTCTGATGCGATAAAGCTGGATAATCCGTATTACAAAGAACCGGCTCCTGAAAAGAAACCTGCTGTGGCAGCACCCCAGAGTCCGTCCGGTACACAGACAAAACCGCCTAAGGAAGAAAAACCTTCCGGCTCAAACGTTGCAACTCCTTCCGGCGGCGGAAATTCTTCCGGTTCAGATAACAGTACCGGACAGCAGGAAAATACTTCTGCGGTCCCGGAAGGTGCATTTACCCCGGAAGGCACCGGAACGGTACAGGACAACATCAGTGGTACGGATGGGGAAAAACAGTTTTACACCATCACTACGGACGCGGGCAATGTCTTTTATCTGGTGATCGACGGGAAACGGGAAGATAACAATGTCTACTTCTTAAACGGCGTCACAGAGTCCGACCTGATGGCGCTTGCAGAAAAGAACAATGGCAGCATGAGCATGATTCCCCAGGAAGAAAGCTGCAGCTGCACAGAAAAATGTGAGGCGGGAAAAGTCAATACCGGCTGCCCGGTCTGCAAAAATGACTTAAATGGCTGCAAAGGAAAAGAAAAGCCGACGGAAACTGAAAAACCGGCAGAACCGGAAAAGCCGAAGAAAGAAACCGGCAGCGTCGGCACGATCCTGTTTATCCTTGTTGCCTTACTTGCGGTCGGCGGAATCGGTTACTATGTAAAAATCGTGCGTCCGAAACAGCAGGCCGAGGACGATGCGGAATTTGAGGATGACGGTTATGGCGAAGGCTTTGACCCGGATGAGGCATACGGGGAACCGGAATATCTTTCCGAGGACGATTTTGACGACAAGGACAGCAAATAAGGCTGTCCTTTTAGATTTTATGAAAGTGAGGATTTTTTCATGGAACATATCATAACCAGACGCCGCGGCTTTCGCAAGCTGTTGGCGTTTTTGCTTTGTATGGCAAGCATTTTGGGGCTTCTTCCGGCTCAGGCTTTTGCCATGTCTGTCGGACAGACGGCAAGCTCCTGGCTGGGCGACCAGTATGTAGGCTCTGATGGGAACCACTACCGCGCCCCGGCGCCTTACACCTATCTTGCCTACCATACAGACGGAACCATCGACGTACACACCAGTTCCGGGGGCAATGCTTACCGGCATTATATGCTGACGGATTCTGACGGGATCAGCCACCAGGTTTACTGTGTGGAGAGCGGGATTCCTTACCATACTTCGGAAAACACCTATGTTTCAGAAAGCGGGACCAACAGCCAATATCTGAACCTGCTTCCTGCCGAGGCAAGGAGGGGGATCACCCTGACTGCGATCTATGGCTGGAAACCCGGTGCGGCGCTCCCTGTTTCCGGGATCAACGAGGACGACTATAAGATGGCGACCCAGATCATCCTCTGGGAATACCAGCAGCAGCTTAGAAGCGATCCGTACAGCCGCCACGGAAACGGCCACGCAGACGCCGACCAGTATTTTAGCGTGATCGCCGGACGACCGGCAGAAAAAGCCTATGACTGGATTCTGGCACAGGTTGCTTCCCATTCCACAGTCCCTTCCTTTACTTCTTCTAAGAAAAGCGAAGCACCGGAACTGGAACTGAAATGGGATATTGAAAAAAAGGTCTATACCCTGACGGTCACAGATACTAACAACTTGAAGATCGACCTGGAGGCTTTGAAAGGCAGCGGCGTTTCTGTGACAAGAAACGGAAATGAATACACCTTTACCAGCAGGCAGATGATGATGGACCCGGTGCTGTTTGAATTCCGAAAGAATATCCCGGTGGCAAACGACATGCTGATTTGGGGCAGACCCGGCTACCAGACCATGATGACCGGCGCCAGCGATCCGGTTTCCTTCTTTGTAAAGATCAAAACGGAAACTTACGGTACTGCAAAACTTGTCAAGACCAGTGAGGACGCCATTGTTTCCGGTATCACCTTCCATATCTCCGGTACGGACATTTTGGGAAATGAAGTCAATGAGGAAGTTACGACCGGAGAAAACGGCCAGATTGAAAAGAAGCTCCTGCCGGGAACCTATCTGGTAAAAGAACTTCCGGTGGACCGCTATGTGACCCCTTCCGCACAGTACGTGACCATTGAAAGCGGGCAGACTTCTTCGGTACATTTCAGCAATATCTTGAAGAAATTCCGCGTCCATGTGGTAAAGAGTGATGCTGACACCGGAAATGCTCAGGGGGATGCCACTCTTGCAGGGGCGACCTATGGGATCTTCCGTGATGGCGAACTGATCGACACTTATACTACCGGGTCAGATGGCAGCTTTATGACCCGCTATTATGTATGCGGGGATGGCTGGACGATCCGGGAAATCGAACCGAGCACCGGGTATCTTCTGAATGAAACTATTTATGAAGTGGGTGCATCCCCTTCCCAGTATGAAGTGGAACTCAATACCACAGAAAATCAGGTGACGGAAACGGTTATTTACGGAAATATCCAGCTTGTCAAGCACACCGATGACCTGGACCCGGATGTGCCTGAGGACGAAAATACCGACGATCCCAATGCCGGTATCATCGAACGCCCGGAAGCAGGCGCAGTCTTTGAAGTTTACTTAAAGGCAGCCGGAAGCTATGACGCGGCAAAGGAAAGTGAACGTGACCTTCTTACCACGGATGCGGATGGTTTTGCTTCCAGTAAACCGCTTCCTTATGGGCATTATACGGTCCATCAGATCGCAGGCGAGGAAGGCAAAGCCTTTGTCCCGGACTTTACGGTATTCATTTCCTCTGACGGAAAGACTTATAGCTATATTCTGAACAACCGCACCATCACAGCCCGTCTGAAAGTTGAAAAATGTGACGCAGAGACCGGAAAGATTATCCCTGTGACCGGAACCGGTTTTCAGATCAAGGATCTTTCCACCGGGGAATTTATCACCCAGACCGTCTACTATCCGAACCCGGAAACACTGGATACCTTCTATGTTTCTGACGAGGGCTGGCTGATGCTGCCGGAGCCTTTGGCCGCCGGGGATTATGAACTTTATGAGGTGGCTGCCCCTTATGGCTATGTGCTTTCCGATCAGCCGGTACCGTTTACCATTGACGGCAGCGAGGCGGTTGTGACGGTCACTCAGTACAATATGCCGCAGAAAGGCCAGCTTACCATCACAAAGACCGGAGAAGTATTTGCTTCTATCCAGGAAAACGACGGACTGTACCAGCCTGTGTATGAGACTGCCGGACTTCCGGGAGCGGTCTATGACGTGATCGCAGATGAAGATATTTATACCGGTGACGGTACCTTGCGGGCAGCAAAAGATACGGTTGTGGAAACCCTTACGACCGGCGAGGACGGCACAGCGAAAAGCGGGCTTCTCTATCTTGGCCGTTATCGTCTGGAGGAACGTCAGGCTCCTTCCGGTTGTGTGCTGAATCCTCAACCGGAATATGTGGATCTGACCTATGCGGGTGAGACCGTGGAGGTCACACAGGCAGCAACAGGTCTTTATGACGAACGACAGAAAGTGGATGTCACACTTTTCAAGGCAATGGAGACCAATGACCTGTTCGGTCTTGGCATGAACGAGGAATATAAGGATATTTCCTTTGGACTTTATGCTTCCGCAGACCTGACGGCGGCAGATGGCAGCGTGATCCCGGCAGATGGACTTCTGGAAGTGGTCTCTGTTTCGTCTGATGAATCCGGCGGTTACAGTGCTTCCTTCGCCTCCGACCTGCCTTTTGGCAGCTATTATGTCAAGGAACGCACGACCAACGGCGCCTATATCCTTTCGGATCAGAAATATCCGGTCGTCTTTGAATATGCCGGACAGGAAACCGCCCTGGTACAGATCCTTGTCAATGAAGGCAAGGCTGTTTCCAATGAACTTCTCCGCGGGCGTGTAGACGGTGTAAAAGTTGGGGAAAACCCGGAAGGCGGCGAAGATGTCACGCTGGCCGGTGCGCTCATGGGACTGTTTAGACCTGATACAGAAGAATTTACCGAAGAAAATGCACTGCTTACTGCTGTTACCGGAAAAGACGGCAGTTTTTCCTTTGAGAATATTCCTTACGGACACTGGATCGTCAAGGAGATCTCTGCCCCTGACCTTTATACAGTAAGCCCGCAGCAGCACCATGTATATATCGGTGCAGACGGACAGCATATTGAGATCCGTGTGGAAAACACCCTGATCCGCGGCAGTGTGCAGGTAACTAAAACCGAAGCTGTGGAAGGACCTTCCCCTGTGGAAAAGGAGGATAAGAAAGACAAGAATTCTTTCCTGCGTTTCCTGCCCGGTGCGGTGTTCGACCTGTATGCGGATTCCAACGCCAACCAGGAATATGATCCTGACGATCAAAAGATCGGTACGCTGAAAGAAACCGATGCAGGCTATCATACGGCGGAAAACCTTCTGGCTGGCGGCTACTTTATAAAAGAAAGCAAAGCGCCGGAGGGCTATCAGCCTGATCCAAACGCTTACTATTTTTCCATCACAGAAGATGGACAGGTCGCAGTTGTGGAAAATGGAGAAGCCGGGCACGGATTTACCAATGAGGCTTACCGTGGCAACTTAAAGATCACAAAGGATTCCAGCGACGGGCGCAAAGATGGTTTTGCCATCGAGGTCAAGAGCGCGGACGGCTCCTACTGCGAGACATTCACCACTCCAAAATCCGGTGTAATTGAAGTAAAGGGCCTTTGTGTCGGTATTTATACCGTAACAGAAGTTGCAAACCGGGCAAGCAAGGATTACATCATCCCTGATGCCGCTACGGTGGAGATCAAAGCTGACCAGACATCTACGGTCCAGTTCTTTAATGAAAAACCGGAAAAGCCGGGGAAGCCGGAAAAACCTTCTGTTCCGTCCAATCCTTCCACCCCTCAAAAGCCGGTACCGCAGACCGGGGATGATCCGTATATTTTCCTATATGGCGGACTGTTGGCAGCCGCACTGATTGGCGGCAGCGTATTTGCTGTGTATTATTTCAAAAAGGGAAAATACAGCAGGACTTCCCCGAAAAGAACGGCTGTCGGGATTTCTGTCCTTTCACTCTGCGTTCTGGTGGCTTTTGGCAGCGGTTTTTTGGTGTTCCGTGACTTAAACCAGTATGCCGAGAGTAAAGATGCCTATCAGGATCTTGCCGGATATGTGGAAGTACCGGAGCAGACAGCCTCCCCGGAACAGGCAACCGATCCAACGGAAACAAAACAGGACGATGCCGATATTGTCCTGCCTTCGGTAGACTTTGAAGCGCTCCGTGAAAATGGACCGGACATCATCGGATGGCTTTCCCTTCCTGATACGGTGCTCAATTATCCGGTGACGCAGACTGACAACAACGAGTATTACCTGAACCATCTTTATGACGGGACCTACAACAAGGTTGGCTGCCTGTTTGCCGACTATGAAAATCAGGCAGGTTTTTCAGACCGCAATACGATCGTCTACGGCCATAATATGCGGGATGGTTCCATGTTTGCTCTGCTGAACCGGTACGATGAACAAAGTTACTTTGATACCCACAGGCAGATGTATCTCGTTACTCCGAAGGGTGGTTATGTCATGGAGATCTTTGCGGCGTTTGCAGCAAAGCCGGAAGAATCCGGCAGTGAAACTTCTCCCTGGCAGCTTTCCTGGAAGGATGACGGTGCTTATACTACCTGGCTTACAGCTATGAAGGAACGTTCCGCGGTGGAAAGTGATGTGACTGTGATCTGCAGCGATAAGGTACTGACCCTTTCTACCTGTACGCCGGGCGGCACAGGACGCTTCCTTGTCATGGGAAAACTCGTGAAAGTAGATAACGAAATATAGATTCTAGACGGTGCGGGGGCAAAAGCTCCCGCACCTGCTGTTTACAAGGAGGATTTTATTTTATGGTAAATACCATGATTTCCATTCTCGGCTATGTCCATCTTTACCGCTCGCTTTTGCGGTTTTATGACATGCCGGAAAATGAAGTCCGGGAAATGCTCTATCTTCTGAATACGGCAAACTTGGACTGCTATGAGTATTATCACCCGGACCGCAGTGTGATCCAGAGCGGACCGGTCGCTTTTTGCGGATGGCTGGAAACGAAAGACTGCCGCCCTTACCGCACAGAGGTACAGCTTTACAAATCGCTGCTGTTTTTGAAGCGCAGCATTGACCGTGACCTGATCGTATCAGCTCAGAGGGAGGCTCTGCAAACCCTGCGCTGTATTATCTCCAATCTGGAATACCGCTTTTATAAAGCCTATGGCATGGAGATCGAGGACAAACGCACGGTCTATGGGGAATGTACCTACCGTCTGGTTCCCAGGGAGGATGAACCCAGCGTGTGCCTGATGCACGACTGGATCTACCTGCCAACTGCCTGATGTCACGAATAATATATAAAATATGTGACATATATGAAAACTGTACTGCCTTGCAAAATTTTTGATTTTTGATGTATAAATCAGATTTTTAATGGGAACACTCAAAATAAGAGGAATAGGACCTATTGCAATCATGTCACGAATAATATATAATATTCGTGACATGAAGGGAGGCGGTATTGTGGACAACGGATATACAAAACGAATACGAGAGCGTGTTCTTTCTCTTGAAGATGGAACTGTTTTTGTGATGTCTGATTTTGCGGATATTGCAGATACATCCACTATTCGTCAAAGTTTAAGTCGTTTAGTGCAATCAGGAACATTGCGCCGTATTTTGAAAGGAGTTTATGAAAAACCAAAATATAGCAAACTTCTGGATGAATATGTGGCGGCAGACCCGGAAGCGGTGGCGAACGCATTGGCACGAAGTTATCACTGGACGATTGCCCCATGTGGGAATACAGCATTGAACCTGTTAGGTCTTTCAACACAGGTAACAGCAGTATGGTCCTATATCAGCGATGGTCCATATAAGACCTACGAGTGGAACTCTACAAAGCTGGAATTTAAGCACCGGACCAATAAAGAGATTACCGGATTGTCCTATATGACAAGTTTGGTTATACAGGCATTAAAAACGCTTGGCAGATCGAATGTTACGCCAGAAGTCATACAGATGCTTTCCGAAAAACTGACAGCCAAGGATAAACAGGCTTGTTTGAAGGAAGCAACCGAGTCTACGGATTGGGTTTACGATACGATACGGCAGATTTGTGGAGGTGAAAAGGTACAATGAGAAATATAGCAAGACTTTCAGATAACGACCGCAGGGAGCTGTTCAGAAATACAGCAGATAAAATGGGGCTGAATGATGCCATTGTAGAAAAAGACTTTTGGGTATGTTTTACGCTGGATTATTTATTTCACCGCTCACCATGGAAAGAGTCCATCACCTTTAAGGGCGGTACCAGCCTTTCAAAAGCCTTTCACCTGATCAGCCGGTTTTCAGAAGATATTGATTTGATTCTGGACTGGCGTGTATTGGGATATGGCAAAGATGAACCATGGGAGAAACGTTCCAATACAAAACAGGATGCTTTTAACAAAGAAGCCAATGCGCGTGCGGAGGTATTTCTGTCCGAAACATTCTGCCCGGCAGTCAAAGCCGGCTTATCCCAGGAAATCGGTTGTGAAGCAAATGTCTACATAGATGAAAAGGATAAACAGACGGTCATTTTCGCCTATCCGCACCTTTTTACAAATACGGCGACCTTACAGGTGATCCGTTTAGAGATTGGTGCGCTGGCAGCGTGGACTCCTGCAAAAACAGCGCAGATCGAACCATACGCGGCAAAATATTATCCGAAGATTTTTGAGCAAAAAGAAACTGCAATCCTTACCGTTGCCCCGGAACGGACCTTCTGGGAAAAAGCCACAATCCTGCACCATGAAGCGAACAGACCGGAACATTTGGAAATGCCGCAGCGGTATTCCAGACATTATTATGATCTCTACCGCATGGCTGCAACACCGGTCAAAGAAGCTGCTTTTTCCAGGCTGGATCTCCTGAAGAAAGTTGTAGATTTCAAAATGAAATTCTATCCCAGATCATGGGCGAAGTACCCGGAGGCTGTGCCGGGCACATTAAAATTACTCCCGCCGGAATACCGGTTCGCAGCATTGGAAGCGGACTATAACTCTATGCAGGATATGTTGTATGGAGATGTTCCGACATTTGAGACAGTCATAGCAGCGGTCCGGGAACTGGAAAAAGAGATCAATACACTATAGCAATTACATATCCGTTTATTTGCCGGCTATTCTAAGATGCTTTAGAATAGCCGGTTTCTTGTTTTCAAAGGAGGGATGCTATATTACGCAAAATGAAGTCAATGCCGTTTTTGACGAACAGGTACGGCTCTGTGCTGATACCTTGAAACGAAAAACCAAAGAATACACCGGGGATGCCCCGGACCGGCTGGGTGCATTTAAGGCAGCGGCAGCTTTACAGCATACAACGCCCCAGCGTGCCCTTGCCGGTATGCTGGCAAAGCATATTGTTTCTCTATACGATATGTGCTTTGCCGAGGAAACAGTTTATCCGATGGACACATGGGACGAAAAGATCACAGACAGTCTTAACTATCTGTTCTTACTGAAAGCGATTGTAAAGGAGGGACATACCAATTAAACAGATTGAAGTAAAAATTTTGAACTGCCAGGCGGTAGCGGAAGCAGAAAAAAACATGGTCTTTGCGGCAAGGCTTACCCAGCAGGGACATAAGATTGCCTCAATGGACGACCTGATGGAGCTCTACGAAAAATCATTCAGCGTTCAGACAGTAGCAGCTATGGGGGCGCTTCCCCATCCTACCATCCAGAAATTTGCGGTGATCACGGTAGCCATTGTCGGCGCCAGCAGGCGTTTTCTGGCGCAGATCACCCGCCACCAGAACGAAGTAAAATTTATGAGTGCATCGCTGCAGTACAGCAACTATACGGGACAGGCGGATTTCGCTGTCCCGTATTCTATTATGACGGCTCCGGCAGTGGTACGGGAATTGTACTTAAAAAGCTGTAATGAAAGCATGGAATGTTATGAAACCCTGTGCACTGCCGGAAGCGGGCACGATGCGGCCGGCTATGCCACGCCCCAGGGATTACGGAATGTACTGCTCATCAGCGCCACCCCTTATCAGTGGAAACATATCATCAGCCAGCGGGTATGCCGGAGAAATACAGATGAAACAAGGATCGTGCTGTTAAAGGTCTGGAAAGAACTTTATGACCTAAGCCCTGCCTTGTTTGCCCCGTCACTGACCGGGCCTTTCTGTCAGATGGATCGATGTCTGGAAGGTAAAATGACCTGCGGGCGAAAACTGCAGGCAGATATGACGCCGGAGGATATTTTAGAAAAAGATTATCCTGCTCTTTGGGAAGGAGGCTGCCGATGAAAATAAAACTGATCGACTTTGGCGTACCGGAGCACCAGCGTCCTTACCGTCCGCATGGCAATGATGCCGGAGCGGATGTTTATCTGCCCTATGACTGTACCTTACAGCCCGGAGAAATCGCCAAAATTCCTCTTGGCTTTGGACTGGAAATACCGGATGGATATGCGGGATATATCTTTCCCCGTACCAGCATGGCGGTAAAAGGTCTGGTCTGTGAACTGCCGCCTGTGGATTCCGGCTATCGTGGAGAGATCCATGCGATCATCAGCAATGTAAGCAATCAGGCGCAGTCTCTTTTTAAGGGAGCCCGTATCGGGCAGCTTGTGATCACGCCGATCGTCATTGCGGATTTTGTAACCGATCTGGGAACAGAACGAGGAACCGGCAGCTTTGGCAGTACCGGCGAATAGAAAAAGGCTGTTTGGGGAACAGTTTTTGAATACTTATCGGTATAGGGAGCGGACATTTCGAGAACATTATAAAATATAATAAAGAAAGTCACGAAAAAAGCGGCCTTTACCGTGACCGCTTACTTTCTGCTATTGAGTTCTTTCATAATACCGAGGATATATTGCATGGATTGAGGATCAAGCTGTCTTGCCTCTGCAATGAATTCCTTTAAGGTTTCCGGGTAGGTATTTCCTTCATCAAAGAATTCCTGCGGTGTCACACCCAGATATTCGCAGATGTAGAAAAAAGACTGCATAGCGGGAAGTGACTTTTTATTCTCAATATTATTGATGTAGTTGTTTGCCTGACCTAACGATAAAGACATATCGCGTGCGGAAACTCCTTTCTGTGTCCGCAGCTTCGCTAATCGTTCCGGGACAAAATCTTCATACATCGCCTTCACCTCCCATTCTGTAATAGATTGTACCTTACACCCCTTTATTATCCGCAAAGAGAAAAAGGGTATTATCGTTGACTTGCTAAATAAAATCTATTACTATGTGAAAAGTGAAGAATTTTACCTATCAGATGGAGGGATGACCGATGAAAGGAAAGACCTGCTGTGTTACCGGACACAGGGATTTACCGCAGAATGAGATCAACAAAATAAAAGCCGCTTTGGAACATGAGATCGATGCTGCCGTTACAGATGGATTTACCTGTTTTATGAGTAGCTTTGCAGATGGCGTGGATCAGTATTTTGCAGAGCTGGTGTTGGAAAGAAAGCAGACCAATCCGGCGCTGGAGCTGATCGCAGTGATCCCTTACCGCAAACGTCTGGACAGCCTGAATAAGAAAACAAGAACCCGTGAACTGCTGGAGGCTTGTGCGGATGTTGTTGTCATACAGGAAAAATATCTCCCAAGCGTCTACTCCCACAGAAACCGCTATATGGTGGAGCACTCCGACCGAGTGATCGCTGTATATGACGGACGGGAAACCGGCGGTACGGCAAAGACGATTCGCTTCACCCACCGGATGAAAAAGGAACTGCGGGAAATCCCGGTTGGAGAGATCGTCCTGCCGGATCACTTGAAACCAAAAACAAAATAGATACCTGTTGATGCGCTCACTTTGAAGTGGGCGTTTTTCTTTACCCATTTTTAGGAGGAATGCTTATGTGGAACCTGATTTCACATTTCCTTACCTTTGCCGGAGGAATGGCTTCCGGCGTTATGCTGATGTGTCTTATGCAAACCGGAAAACTTGCGGATAAAGAATTTGAAACTATGAAGGAGGAATAAAAATTGAAACTTGTGATTGCAGAAAAGCCCTCTGTTGCTATGTCACTGGCAGCAGTATTAGGCGCAACGGAAAGAAAAGATGGTTATCTCGAAGGTTCCGGTTATCTGGTGAGCTGGTGCGTGGGACATCTTTTGGAACTGGCACAGCCGGAGACTTACAAAGAACAGTACGCCAAATGGCGGTATGAGGATCTTCCGATCCTGCCGGAAAACTGGAAATATGAAGTTCCAAAGGATAAGAAAACGCAGCTTGCTCTTTTGTGCCGGCTGATGAAGGACAAACGAGTGGATTCTGTGGTATGTGCTACGGATGCCGGGCGTGAAGGAGAACTGATCTTCCGTCTGGTCTATGAATATGCCGGATGTAATAAGCCTATGGAACGCCTTTGGATTTCCAGTATGGAGGATGCGGCGATCCGTGAGGGTTTTGACCATCTCCGTCCCGGCAGTGATTACGATAAGCTCTATGATGCGGCAGTATGCCGGGCAGGAGCCGACTGGCTGATCGGGATCAATGCCACCCGGCTTTTTTCTGTCCTGTATGGTGTCACACTAAATGTCGGCCGTGTTATGTCACCGACGCTGGCACTTTTGGTACAGCGTGAGTCGGATATTGAATCCTTCATCAGCAAGCCTTTTTATGTGCCGGAGATCACCTGCGGAGGTTTTACTGCTTCCGGCGAAAAAATGACGGAACGATCCGAGGCTGAAAAAATCCGTATGGACTGTGACCACAACTCCGCTTTTGTGCGTTCTGTGGAAAAGCAGGTAAAAACCATACAGCCTCCCCGCCTTTATGACCTTACAACTCTGCAAAGGGAATGTAACCGTATTTATGGCTATACGGCTCAACAGACCCTTGATTATGTGCAATCTCTCTATGAAAAGAAGCTGGCAACCTATCCGAGAACGGACAGCCAGTATTTGACGAAGGACATGCAGGCAACCGCCGCTTCCCTGATCCTGTGGCTGCGTGACAATATGCCCTTTGGAAAAGGCTGCGCCGGAGAACCGGACATTGACCGGGTAACAGACGACAGCAAAGTGACCGACCACCATGCCATCATTCCAACTGTGGAGATTGCACGGACAGACCTGTCAGAGCTTCCTTCCGGGGAGCGGGATGTGCTTACCCTGATTGCCGTCAGACTGCTTTGTGCCACAACGCAGGCAAACCGGTTTGAAGCGGTCACCGCTATGTTAGACTGCCAGAGATATACTTTTACGGCAAAAGGAAAGACCATCTTACAGTCCGGTTGGAAAGAGGTGGAACGGATTCACCGTATGAGTATCAGGCAGAGTGAAACGGAACATAGAGAAAACGAAGATGCTGCTCTCCCTGTGCTGAAGGAAGGACAGACTTTTGAAACTGTGTCAGCAAGTCTCCGTGAAGGGAAAACTTCACCGCCGAAACATTATACGGAGGACACGCTGCTGTCCGCTATGGAGACCGCCGGTGCGGAAGATATGCCGGAAGATGCCGAGCGTAAAGGATTGGGTACTCCGGCTACCCGTGCGGCAACACTGGAAAAGCTGGTTTCTGCCGGATTTGTACAGAGAAAGAAAAAGCAGCTCATTCCTACGGAAAAAGGAAGGAACCTGATTGCAGTCCTGCCGGACAATATCAAGTCTCCCATCTTAACTGCAGAATGGGAATCTATGCTGAAACAAGTGGAACATGGCGAACTGTCGGCAACGTCTTTTATGGATCAGATTGCAGATATGAGCCGGACGCTGGTAAAAGAACATACCGCCCCGGAGAAATGTTTTGCGGATCTGTTTCCTTCTTCCAGAGAAACTGCACATGAAGCCGTGGGGGTATGTCCTCGCTGTGGCGCCCCGGTATATGAAGGAAAGAAAGGGTTTTTCTGCAACAACAGGGAATGTTGTTTTGCTCTTTGGAAAGATAACCGTTTCTTTTCCAGCAAGAAAAAGTCCATCACAAAGTCTGTGGCAGCGGCTCTTTTGAAAGAGGGCCGTATTTCTATGTCCGGGCTTTACAGTGAAAAAACAGGAAAGACCTATGATGTGGAAGTGATCCTGGATGATACCGGCGGTAAATATGTAAATTTCAAGCTGGAATTTCCCATAAAGAAAGGCAGGCGTAAATGAGCGATCGAAAAACCTTTGAATATGGCGGTTATCACTTCACGCCCATACGAAAATTTCACAAAAAAGAAGGCGACTTTTTCGCCATATCGAAACGGCTGGCAAGTGACCCCAACTTAGGGTTGTGTACTTATCAGGATCGGCAAAAAGCACCTTATGATTACAAAGGCTTTTATACCGTCGCAACCGACAAAGAATGTGATGTTTTCCGCTGCGAAGAAAATGGCTTATTGTATGTGCCTGGAGAAAACGAACTTTTTATTTACCATGAACCGAAACAAAAAAAGCGGAACTCTATCGCCGATGCCCTTTCACAGTCCAGGAATGTTACTGATACAACCGGAATTTCCAGCGGCCGGCAAAGCAGTGCCCCGGAAAGGTAGGCGTTATGGCAGAGAGAGAATTGAACCGCTCGGAGCGGGTTGCGATCCGAAAGCTGGTTACGGAGCTTTGCGCTAACTATGACTCTCAGGATAAGATCTGCCTTCCTTTGGACAGTCCTTGCTATATGCTGAATAAATGGTGGACCGGCGCTTATTGCAGGTACTTTGAAAAAGCGGTGCTGCCGGTGGATGCAGCACTGAAATCAGCCATTACCGGCGAGGACACCTCCATGAGACAGAAAATATGCCCTGTGTGCGGAAAAGCATATCTTCCTACGACTAGCCAGGCATATTGTTCTGATGCCTGCCGGATCTATGCAAGACGGAAATTCGAGCGGGAACGCAAACGCAGGAAGCGGCAAAACCAACTATGATATGTACGCAACTTAGCCCCAAAAGTCCTTGATTTTCAAGGGTTTTTCGCACCTGTTTTTAAGGGGCTGTATAAGAATACTCCGGTGCTTTGAAATGAGGTTAAGTTGCGGACAAACATATATTTTAACAAAAACGATAGGAGGCGATTTTTTGAATATCAACACGATTACTGCAGAGGACCTTCGCCGTATGTCAGATAAGGAAGGGCTGATTTTACAGGGCTGTGGCGGGGATCTGACAGAGTGGGTGGACGGGATCAATGAAATGCTGACACATGCAGGCATATTGAAAGATGGCTGTCAGTTTGAGAATGTGGCTGCTTTTCAGCTCGGCGAACTAACCTGTTTGCTTTACCCGTTTGATGATGTGAAACTGGATATAGGAAAACTTGCCCTGTGGCGTTTACAGACCCATGAAGTCTATGGCGGCACATGGCTGTCGGACTTTGTGCCGAATTATTTAGGCGGATTTATAGAAACACCGGAAGCGTTGGCAGATAAACCGGATTGTCCACTGATCGGAGCAGATGGGAACATTTTTAATCTGCTGGGTATTGCTTCCCGTACTTTGCGGGAGCATGGTCTGAAAGAACAGGCAAAAGAGATGTCTGACCGGGTATTTGCTTCCGGCAGTTATGGAGAAGCGCTCTGTATCATTGGCGAATATGTCAACATCACAGATTCCGAACCAGAGCATAAGAATTCTCTCCGTCAGCAGCTAAAAGCAACAAAACCGGTAGACTCGGTAAAAAAACAACAAACTTCCAAACAGCAGGAACGATAAGGAGGGATGCGGAATGGAAAAGAAACTGACCTATGGTGTATGGGCGGTACGAAGCAGCACTTCTATTTTCGGACCGGCACAAAGCTGGTGCAAGGAAAATGGAAAACCGTTGGAATTTGATAGCAAAGCCGATGCTGAAAACTATGCAAAGGAAGCCAACGAGCATACGACAGCAAATGTCCGATACTATGTGAAAGAAAAAGAACCGGAACCCGGTGCTGTTCGGAAAGGAACATCTCAATCGGAGCTGGATGCACGCAGCCATGAAGAAGTGACACCAAGAAATGATGCAGCGGAAAAACAAAATGAGATTCCGGGCAGACAGATTCCTTCTCAAACAGATCCGTTGGTAGAAATCCGCTCTGCGGTTCATAGTAATTACGTGGGTATGGTCGCTATGCTGGGTGCGGACAACCGTGTGTATTTGGGGCGTGAGGAACGCTGCCATTACCAGGATATGCAGCCATCTTACTATGACAATCAGGACGGTTCCCTGTGTTTTGTCTGTGATCAGCCCGACATGTATTATTTTCTTTATGGAGAAGGCTGGGCGCATACCCAGACGGAAATGCTGGAACGAGGGCTTACCCTGCGCCAGTATGAAGGATTTGCGAGACTGCAAAATGGCGTCCTTGCACAGTTTACCACCCAAAGAGAAATCCTGTTTGCCGGACAGCCGTTTCAGGCGCCGGAAAGTTATCTTCGCAATGCGGAACTTTATGAGGAAGGACAAACCGGTAACTACAATATGCTGGATGGCAGGCTGAACAACGAACCTCCTGTGCGCCCGGATCTGACAGATGGACAGACGGATGAAGAAATCCGGGAGCTGGTGCCGGAAACAAAGCCGTCTTTGATGGACCGTCTGAAAGCAGACAAACCGGAACATGAAGCAAGGCAGATGATCCCTCTTGTGCCGGAAAGGGAACGCTGATGGCCGGGGTAAGATTTGAGGATGTAGATCTTCTGGGTGCTCTTTCCCGTATCGTAGATCTTCATACCCAACATTATAAAGAGGACTTTGACCTGGATAAAGAACTGATCTCAAAACTGGCTGTGTCAGACCGTTCAGAGGATAAACAGCTTCTTTGGATGTCACGCCCCTGCGGAACCTATACCCTGCGTGAATGGGAAGTTTATCTGGAAGGCAGCCATGAAAACAAAGTGTGGCGGTTTTACCAGGAACAGACAAATGATCCTGTTTTGGCTTATGCCATTTCTTTGAAAGAAGTCAGGGACGGAAAAATATTTGGCGATCTCTATCCGCTAAATTACAGAGAACATGTGGAACGGATGAAAAAGCTGACCTGTCCAATCGGAAATGTAGCCGTTGCATTTGAGGATGGAAATGTTATCACGATTCCCTATCAGGAACGGAGACAATTTATGAACCGGCTTATGCCAGAGCATGGAGCCCCTAAAGCAATGACTTATCTGCCAGAAAATGAGCCGGAGCTGATGATGATTCTAAAACGAGAACGCCTCAAACGCAGCCATCATGCGACAGCCGGAAATCTGGAGGAATATCTTGATAAGCTGGAAAAGACCACCCTGCGGGAAAAACTCAAAAAAGCAAAGACGGCGGTTTCGACGCAAGAGGTCTCATCTCATAAAAGAGGGTTGGAACGATGAAGGGCGGGCATAACAAAAAATCCGTCCGCGTCGAATTTGTCATGTCCGAAGCGGAGGCCGAACTGGTAAAAGAACGCATGGCGGAACTTGGCATTACCAACCTGTCGGCATATCTGCGAAAGATGGCCGTAGACGGTTACATCATTCACCTTGATATGGGAGACATTCAAGAAATGATCCGGCTTCTCCGCATTTGTTCCAATAACTTAAACCAATATACCAGACGGGCCAATGAGACCGGCAGTATTTATGCCGCAGATATAGAGGACATCCGCACCCGTCTGGACAACCTTTGGGATGGCATGGATAAACTGATCCGGGGATTTGCAAACATTTCATAAACAGCCGGAAAGCCGTTGCTTTCTTTTTGCCGTCACGGTAAAATTTTTATAAGGGCAGATGCCCTTCTGAAAGGAGGCAAAGCGTATGCGTTTGATAGGTAAATTACTGGCACTTCCCTTTATGCTGGTTACGGGGATTCTTTATCTGGTATGTAAGTTTTTAGTGGTTCTTTCCGGTGCGGTACTTGGGATTCTTTCCGGGATCATCTTTCTGGCGGCATTGGTGCTGTTCTTTGTCGCAGGATTTTTGCCGGGTCTTGCATGGCTTATGATCGCCTTTCTTATCAGTCCATACGGTCTGCCTCTGGCGGCTGCATGGCTGGTAGGGATCATTGGCGGGGCAAACAGTGCCTTAAAGGATTTTATATTTGGTTAAGCAGATTTGGCGGGGCGCATAGGCAGCCCCGCTCTTTTTCTGCAATTATAACTTCTCTGATTGAAATTAAGTTAAGGAGGTGACGAAAATAGCGACCACAAGACTGATGCCTCTGCATGTAGGAAAAGGTCGGGACATCTCTACTGCGATTGCAGATATTATTGATTATGTGGAAAATCCTCAGAAAACCGATTTTGGAAAATTCATTTATGGCTATGAGTGTGATACCCGGCTTGCTGATGCAGAGTTCCTTCTGTCCAAACGACAGTATGCAAATCTGACCGGCAGAAATCAGGGTGCGGATGATGTGATCGCCTACCATCTCCGTCAGGCATTTAAGCCCGGCGAAGTTACGCCGGAAGAAGCCAATCAGATCGGCAGGGAGCTGGCACTGAAGCTCACAAAAGGAAACCATGCCTTTGTCGTCTGCACTCATGTAGATAAGCACCATGTCCATAATCACATCATTATCAACTCTACTACACTGGACTGTCAGAAAAAATTTCGCAACTTCTGGGGCTCTACCTGGGCAATCCGGCGAATGAATGACAAGCTGTGTTTGGAACATGGTCTTTCGATTATAGAAAATCCGAAACCCAGCCGGGAGCATTATGGCACATGGCTGGGAAATAAAAAGCAGCCTTCCTTTCAGGAGCAGATACGTATTGTTATTGATGCTGCATTAGAGGAAAAGCCAAAAGATTTTGAGGAACTTCTAAAGAAGCTGGAGGCTGCCGGGATTGAAGTTAACCGTGAAAGAAAACATCTTCGGTTCCGAGTTCCGGGACAGGAAAACTATACCCGATGTGACACACTCAAAGGCGATTATACAGAACAGGCCATCAAAGAACGGATTGCCGGTACACGGGCAGTAAAACCCTGCCATGCCTTTTCTAAAAAACCGGTTTCCAAAGTTGGATTGCTGGTTGATATTGAAGCTGCAATCCGTTCCGGCAAGGGTTCTGGTTATGAGCGTTGGGCAAAAGTGTTCAACCTAAAGCAGCTTTCCCAGGCAGTGCTCTACTTAAAAGAACATGGCGATATGGGTTATGAGGATCTTCTGGAAAAAGCCAACGCCGCTACCACTAATTTCAATACCTTATCCGTTCAGATCAAAGATCTGGAGTCAAAAATGAACGCCAATGCCGAGCTGCAAAAGCAGATCGTAAACTATGCGAAAACGAGGGCTGTCTATGTAGAATATCGCAAAGCCGGGTACAGCAAAAAATACCGAACAGCACATGAGTCTGAAATTCTGCTGCACCAGGCGGCAAAGAATCATTTTGACGAGTTGGGAATCCAAAAGCTCCCCTCTGTCAAATCTCTCCGGGAGGAATACACCGATCTTCTGGAACAAAAACGGAAAGCCTATTCTGCCTATAAGCAGACCAGAAATGATATGAAAGAACTTCATAATGTTCGGGCTAATGTGGAATATCTATTGGAGATTTCTTCCCCTCCACAACCGCAGCGCAGCACAGAAAAATCCCGTCAATAAGGTTTGTCAGCTTTTTGTTTTTAGCGTTCCAACGGAACGCGCAGCCATTGCCATCGGCAATGATCTCAGGGGTTTGGGGATATGTCACCAACAAGCATTTAGCAGGAATTCCGGGAACGGGATTTCTGCTAAATACGCAATCTTACGTAAGATTGCATTGCTTGCCAATAAGCAACGCACCGGATACAGAGGCTTAAACTTCTCTGTACCCGGTACTTTTACACTCTCCGTTAAAACTTAAATGCCATAATACATTTGAATTGTCTTTCCGATGTATTCAGCACAACCTGCGCCATACTGTTTATCAGCTGCCTCCGCTAATTTTTCATGTGCCAGATATTCTTTTGCCAAATCGAGAAGAATATTTCTTGCGTTATCCAGATGAAACAGCTTCTTGTAATTTTCAGCAAGCATGACAACCGCTTCTTTTGCTAACTGGTCATTGTTTTCCTTTTTGGCTGACATGAACTGTTTATAGATTTTATCATTTTCGTCCTGTTCGGGCTTGGACTCATCTGCTTTTCCAGTAGACTGCAAAATCGCTTCCATTGCTTTTTCTTTGCTTCCATACCATTTAACCAGATCTGCCATTGCCTGTTCATTTGCAAATCCGCTGGCTAAATATTCTCTATATTTTTCTTTACTTCCATATTTAGCTACTTGTTCATCAAGTGCCTCCTTAGACATAGTTTCTAAAGTGTGGTCTAACATTTTTTGAATATCGTCATTGTTAAATGCTTCAAAGCTCATGGTATTAACTCCTTTCATGACATCTGTTATCAACTCAATAATTCCGTTTAATCGGTTGCGTTTTTTTTCCAGAAAACTCTTTTGAGCTAATAAAACCTGTTCTTTATCATAATTCGGATTTTCCATAATTTTTTTAATATCCATCAACGGAATTTCCAATTCTCTAAAGAACATAATTTCTTGTAATTGTTCCAGTGCTTTATTATCATAAAGCCTATAACCAGATTCAGTTAGTTTTGTCGGTTTCAATAAGCCTATTTCATCGTAATATCTAAGTGTCCGTATGCTTATTCCGGTTATATCCGACACATCTTTTACTGTTTTCATGTATCCTCCTTTCGTTTTAAGCGTAAACCCTTACGCCACGAGAGAGTCAAGATTAAATTTTGTTTTTTCAAAAATATAATAAATAACTTATTTTATTATAGCATTGCTCAAATTATTTATATATCAAAATATAGGGGAGAAATCATGAAAGAATGTAATGCTGTCCCCCCTATTTAGGGACTTCCTGCATTGGAACTGTTGCTATTATTCGGTTAACCGACTAAAATAGAAATATAAATTAGATTAGGAGAGAACAAAATGTTTGAATATATGACAGTACAAGAAGCTGCAAAGAAATGGAATTTATCTGAACGCAGAGTGCAAAAATTGTGTGCAGAAAATCGGATTGCTGGTGTAGTCCATCTCAGTCGTATATGGCTTATTCCCCAAAATGCACATAAACCTGTAGATGGTCGTAAAAAAGAAAATAAAATTTTTCCGTCATTGTAACATTTCGCGGACATTTGCCTGTTATACTATCTGCAAAAAGCAAAGGAAGTGAGGATATGAAGCAGATTTTAATTGTCGAGGACGACAGTTTTTTGAATAAGATGTTAGACTATAACCTGACCGCAGATGGCTACGGCGTGACTTCTGCCCTAAATGCCAGAACCGCAGCCGAAGCTATCCGCCAGCGGGAATTTGATTTAGTGCTGCTGGACATCAACCTGCCGGACGGGAACGGTTTTGAGCTGTGCAAGCTGATAAAGCCCCAGCACCCGGACACCATCGTGATTTTCCTAACCGCCAACGATCAGGAGAGCGACCAGATACGGGGCTATGAGGTGGGCGCGGTGGATTACATCACAAAGCCCTTTGTGATCGGGGCCTTACAGCGGAAAATCAAAGCCATGTTCGCCATGCTGGAACACCACAAACCGGCTAAGGATATTTACGACGACGGGCGGCTGTTTCTGGACTTCTCGGAGCAGATGGCTTCCTTAAACGGCAAGCCCCTGACCCTATCCCCGATGGAGTACAAAATGCTGAACCTGTTCCGTAAAAATCCCCGGCAAGTGCTGACCCGTGGGCAGCTTTTGGAAAAGCTGTGGGATATAGACGAGCGGTTTGTAGACGAACACACCCTGACAACCTCCATCAGCCGGATTCGCAGCAAGATTGAATCCGACGGCGACGCACCCTACATCAAGACCGTTTACGGCATGGGCTATCAATGGACGGGAGGCGAGGCAAAATGAAGTTTCAAAACCTATCGGTAAAGCGGCTGTTTGGCCGGGTGGCAATGGGGCTTGTCCTATCCATGTCCGGGATCACCATAGCCCTGTTTTTTGTGACAAAACAGACGGCGGTGCTGCTGACGGGCGGGGCGCTGCTGCTGTGCGCTCTTGTGGGGATTTTTGTACTGACGCAGGCGTTTGGAAAGCGGCTGTCGCAGTTTACCGCTGACCTGTGCCAGACCTTAGACCACATGATCGCCGGGAATGAAGCGCCCCAGCGCCCGGAGGACAGTGAAACCCAGCTTGCCAGAATCGGACACCGGCTGGCAAGGCTTTACCAGATCATGCAGGAGAACCGCCGCCGGGTGGACGAGGAACGGCAGGAGTTACAGACCCTTGTATCAGATATTTCCCATCAGGTGAAAACGCCGGTAGGCAATCTGAAAATGGCGACGGATACTCTGCTGGAAAAGCCCATGACCGAGGCGGAGCGCACCGACTTTATCCGGGGAATCCGCAGCCAGACGGATAAGCTGGACTTTCTCTTTCAGGCCCTTGTGAAAACCTCCCGGCTGGAAACGGGCGTGATCCAGTTGGATAAGAAGCCGGGCCGCCTCTTTGATACCGTGGCGCAGGCCATGAGTGGGATCGTGTATGCAGCGGAGAAAAAGGAAATCGCCGTGTCTGTGGATTGCCCGGAGGATTTGACCGTTTTCCATGACAGCAAGTGGACATCCGAAGCCCTCTTTAACCTGCTGGACAATGCGGTAAAGTACACCCCGGCAGGCGGGAAAATCGCTGTGTCGGTGGTGCTGTGGGAAATGTATGTGGAGATCAAAGTGACCGACACCGGCAAGGGCATTTCCGAAAGCAATCAGGCCGCCATCTTCCGGCGCTTCTATCGTGAGGAAGAAGTACACGAACAGCAGGGCGTGGGCATTGGCCTGTATCTGGCCCGCGAGATCGTAACGCGGCAGGGCGGCTATATCAAAGTGGTTTCGGAGCCGGGCAAGGGTTCGGAATTTTCCATTATGCTGCCGACAAAATAGAACGCGGCGGACGGCCATTTCCGGCTGCCCGCCGTAAATTTTTTTGAAATGTCCGAGCGTTGTAACATTTCACCCCGATTTTCAATGAAATTTTTTGGCCGCTGTAACATTTCGCGGACATTTGGGTTTTACAATAGCCTTATCAACAAGAAAGGAGGCGCGTTCTATGAATGAGCAGAAACAGTATGTTTGTCCGTGGTGTGGTGGCAAAGATGTTGTTGAGGGGATTCAATCCACTTATGCAAAAGTTCAACCAAATAAAGCCTTGACACTTAAAGGCGAAAATTTGATTCATGTAATTTGCAAAAATTGTGGTACAGTAGTTCGCTCTTATGTAGAAAACCCTCAAGTCCTTGAATAAGGCTGAACACTTCCCAACAGGAGGACAGTTGCTTCTGTCCTCCCCAAAGTATTACGCTGATTCTGTTAATCGGCTTTCAGGTATATATAATTTCAATTTATAAATCGACAAAAGTGAGGAGGCGACGCAATGGAACTGACCCCGACCTTGATTTTGAATCTGACGCTGCTGATCGTCCCGCCCGTTGCCCTTGTGCTGGTGTTCCGGCAATGGCTGGCCCGGCACATCCGCTGGACGGTTGCCTTGACTGCTCTCTGTGATGTTCTCCTATTTTGGGATGAACTGTTCTACTATGAGAGCTTCGGCCTGTTCGCTGTGCTGATTCTGGTACAGTTGGCGGCCACCGGCGCAGTAGCGTTCCGCATTTACAACAAACAAAGAAAGGATTGAATTTTATGAGCATTTTACAGACTATCGACCTGAAAAAGTATTACGGCACAGAGCCGAACATCACCCGCGCCCTTGACGGCGTGAACTTCTCTGTGGAGGACGGCGAGTTTGTGGCCGTTGTGGGAACCTCCGGCAGCGGCAAGTCTACCCTGCTTCACATGATGGGCGGGCTGGACACCCCTACTTCCGGCAATGTGATTGTCCGGGACAAAGAGCTGTCGAAAATGAACGATGAACAGCTCACCATCTTCCGCCGCCGCAACATCGGTTTTATCTTCCAGAACTACAACCTTGTTCCCATCCTGAATGTGTATGAGAACATCGTCCTGCCGGTGGAGCTGGACGGGGACACGGTGGATCAGAAGTTTTTGGACGAGATCGTTCACTTGTTGGGGCTGGAAGATAAACTAAAAAATATGCCGAACAATCTCTCCGGCGGACAGCAGCAGCGTGTGGCGATTGCCCGCGCCCTGATTACCAAACCGGCTATTGTACTGGCCGACGAGCCGACCGGCAACCTTGACAGCAAGACCAGCGCCGAGGTGCTGGGACTTATCAAGCGTACCAGTGCGGAGTTCCGGCAAACTGTCGTGATGATTACCCACAACAACGACATAGCCCGTCTTGCAGATCGGATTGTCCGCATTGAGGATGGAAAGATTGTGGAATAAGGAGGTGGAAAGCTATGACATGGCCTTTTGAAAATGATACCAGCGCCATTACAAAGAAGCTGGCAAAGAAAAGTTTGAAAAGCGAAAAGCGCCGGAATTTTATGATAATAATTGCTATTTCACTGGCAGCGTTTTTGATGTCAATGTGTGGAACATTATTTTTTGCTTTTCAGGAATCTCAAAATAATATGGCCACTTTTCAAGCCAGCTATGATAATCTGACAGAGGATAAAATTGAAAAACTTCGTCATCAACCAGAAATCGAAATGGTAGCGTCGCTTTACAATCTGGGAGAAATAAAAATGCCAGAGGGATATTCATTGTATTTGGCATATATGGATGATGCGGCATGCTATATTGCCCGAAATCAATTTACACTAAAAGATGGGACTATGCCATCTAAAGAAAATGAAATTGCAGTTGACCGTGAAATGGTGAACAAATATTTTTCTAATACTGCAATCGGAGATAAAATTTCTTTTCAAATAAACGGAAAATCACAAGATTTTGTGATTTCTGGGATTACGGAAAGCTCGACTGAATCACAGGGCAATTACTCGTGCTATATATCAAAATCGTTTGTAGAAAATAGCTCTAATTATAATCCTGCAAAATACCAAAGCTATGTTTGTTTTGCTGATGCAGATTCAACATCAAAAGAAATTCTAAAAGAAAGAATTGCTTCTATTGGAAAAGAAATTGGTGCTGATTATAGCTTAAGTTTTCTCTTTTTTAGAGAGAATATGGGATTGTCATTTGAAAATATACTAACTTTTGTAAGTTTGTCCGTGTTGGTATTATTTGCAGGTATAACGGTAATCCAAAGTATTTTCAGAATTTCTATCAATGAAAAAATAAGAAATTTCGGACAGTTACGCACTTTAGGTACAACTGCATTACAGATAAAGAAAATGATAAACTATGAAAGTAGATATTTATCATGGCTTGGAATTCCTCCGGGTATTGTTTTGGGTGCGATTGTCGGAACTGTTTTGGGAAGTAATGAATTTTCCAGCGGATTTTCTCCTATCAATATTCCTTTTGTAATGATAGGCGTTTCCATCATTTGCACTCTTATGGTGAAATTATCTGTTCGCAAGCCGCTTAAAATTGCAGCAACTACTTCCCCTATTGAGGCAGTACGATATATAGCTTATCGAAATGCTCCGATGCAATCTCGAAAACATAATAAGAAAATTTCACCTTACTCTTTAGCTCTATTAAATCTTGGACGCGATAAGAAAAAGACAGCTAGTACATTGCTTTCATTGATATTTGGAGGATTACTCTTATTTATATCTGCATCCGCAGCAGTTAGTAATACGCCAGAGCAATTTGTCCGTGAAAAGTTTTTTGTAAACGGCGGAAGCTTCCGTATATATCTTTCTGAAGAATCAGTTGGAAAAAACGAAGCAAATAATTCGCTAAACGAATCTTTGAGAGAAGAACTTTTGAATACTAAAGGAATCCAAAAGATTATACCACTTAGAGATTCAGTAGGAATGTGTCATTATTCTATCAATGGAAATGTTACTGAGGGAATGTGTGATATAATTTCGGATCAAAGTACAGAAGGTAATTTTAGCTTTGTTGAACAACATTTGATAGATGGACAAATGCCTAAAAATCAGTTTGAAGTTTTATTGACAGATGGATATATGGAACTGGGGGTTACAAAAGGGACGCCTATAAAGATTACAAATAGTGGAGAGGAAATAGAATGTATTGTTTCCGGTTTCTTTGATAAGAGCTTTGTCGGAACCGAAAACGGTACAGATGCTATTGATCCAGCGAATCTTATAATTACACAAGAACTTGCACAACAACTATTCCCAAACACAGAAAATTTTGCTTACTCATGGGAGATCATAACTGATAAAACTTATAATGATGAAATAGAATCAGCCATTCAGCAGAAAATTACCTCTAAAGAAAAGGGGCTTTCTATTTGCAGCTATAATGATGTTGTAGAGTACATGGAATCTTCTATGAACTTATTGTTTGGAAGTTTGCAAATGCTGTCATTACTAATTTTGCTGTTTGGAATAATCAATCTAATCAATATGACACTCTCTAACCATCAAGCGCGTAAACAGGAAATCAGTACATTACGCTCTGTTGGATTAAGCCTAAAACAATTATATCGTTCTCTCATAACAGAGGGATTGCTATATGTACTTGTTTCATTTGGAATCGTTCTTTTAGTTGGTATTCCCATAGCTATTCCTGTGAGCAAAGCTGTTGGTATTCTATTCGGTATGCCAAATCTCTCATATCAATTTCCAACAATGCAGATAGGTGGATATCTACTAATATTGATTCTTTTACAGTTGATTCTTTCTGTATGGGAAATACGGGATTTGAAAAAGCGTTCATTAACAGAACAAATGCGGGCAATGGAATAACCGTATGGAATTGGCGGGGCGGCGTGTGCTGCCCCGCCTTTTTCGCCATTTCTCAAAAAATTTTTGAAATGTCCGAGCGTTGTAACAATTCAGCCTGTTTTTCTGTCGAAATCAAAGGCACCTCGGACATTTGTGTAACATTTGTAGTTTATGCTTGTGGTAAATCAATATTGGGGGTGAGGACATATGAAAAAGATACTGCTGATCGACGACAGCGACACCTATACATGGTGTCTGCAAAAATACTTACAGCACCGGGGCTACCCGGTGAAAACGGCTTGTACGCTGAAAGAAGCGCGGACCGCCATCCAAGAGGAAATGCCGCTAGTGGTCTGCTGTGATCTCGACCTGTCGGATGGTTCCGGCATGGACTTTCTGGACGAGGTGCGGGCCACAGATAAGGAGCTGCCTTTTATTCTGGCGTCCTGCCATGACAAGGACGACTACGAACAGGAGGCCAAGCGCTGGGGCGCGACGCTGTGCATGGACAAAATGAAAGGGCTGCTGCTGCAAGATAAGCTGGTGGAATACGCCTACCGGCAGTTATCCGGCGAAAAGGCACCGACTTTTCACAAGTTGCTCTTTGTTCATGCGGAAGATACCAACGCCGGAGTGCTGCGGGCGGCTATGCTGCAAAAGGGCTTTGACCTGATTCTGGTTTCCTCGATTGGGGAGGCCAAGCGCCGGAATTTTGAGGATAAGGAAATTGAACTGATCGTGTGCGATCTGGAACTGCCGGACGGCACAGCAATGGAGCTGTTTCATACGCTGCGGCGAGTGGCGGGGATGTTCCAAATGAAGAGTCCCCCTGTCCGGCTTCTGCCGTTCTTTATCCTCACCGAGAACAACGACCTTGCCACGGAATATGAATACCGGCATGAGGGCGTGAACGACTATATCACCGCCCGGTCAATATCCCAGAGCTGATCCGGCGGGTTCTGTTCTTTGTGGAGTAATTGAAAAATTTTACGGAGGTGATGATGTGATGGGACATTAGCTGTTTTTGATATAGAAGAATCCGGCAAACAGATTGGCGAAAAGTTATTTCTGCTTCTTAACGAGGAACAAAAGAATGCTCTAATGCAATATATTTTGGAACATGGAGTCTGTCATGGAACAGTATTCAATTCCTGTCACACTTCTTCCGCAGCAGAGAAAAATCCTCTGACAGAAATACAGGAAGGCGAGCTTTATCTATGCCTGGAACACCGTACTGTCAGGGTTAGAGAACGGATGATCAACCTGACAAGTAAGGAGTTTGATATACTGGCATTACTCATTGCCAATCCCAAACGTGTTTTTACTTACGAACTGATTACCGATTTGGTTTGGAAAGAGGATTGTGATTTCTATTCGAGAAAAGCCATTCATAATCATATAAGTAAGTTGCGTAAGAAATTGCGCTTTGAACCGGATCTTCCAAACTATATTGAGAGTGTCGCCGGAATCGGCTATAAATTTGAACATCTATAACATGAGCCCACAAGGTGTCATTTTCTCCTTGTGGGCTTGCTTTTTGCAACATATATTCTAAGAGCAGAATATGTAGAAAATTGCGAATATAAAGAGTAAAAAGCGAATGTCTGCGGACTGATACAGGAAACATAACCGATATAATTTTCTCCCAAGGAGGTATCAAGCAGCCGATTCAGATTCCTCCTTGATGGGAGACTAACTATTAAAAGTCAAGCCCCAAAATGAAAAAATCCGTCTGCCGACCGCTGCCCCTGACAAACAGCATTCA